>JAHFOZ010000014.1:0-5422 GCA_023261405.1 Planctomycetota bacterium | reverse complement strand
CTCGCCGCCTCCTCGTGCCGGCGGCGGACCTCCTTGAGGCGCGCGCCGATCGCGGGATGGTTCGCGGCGCCGGCGGCGTCCGCCAGCGCAAGGAGCTCCTCCGTGACCCCGTCGAGGGCCGAGACGACGACCGCGCCGCGGTGCGCGGCCGCGTCTTTCACCAGGCGCGCGCAGCGCCGGATCCGCTCCGCGTCCGCCAGCGAGCTGCCGCCGAATTTCATCACGAGCTTCATCGCGCGCTCCCGATCGTATGCCAGATATCGATGAGGTCCCGGAGGATGGCGGTGGCCGTCTCCGGCCCGCCCGCGCCGCGGCCCACGAGGGCCACCTCGCCGCCCGTCTTGAGCTCGAGGCCAAGGCAGTTCAGGTTCGCCGGCACGTTGAGCGGCGAATCGGAGGGGACCTCCTCGGGGGCGACCGTGAGGCCCTCCCGCGCGATCCGGGCGATGAGCTTCACCGCCTGCCCGCGCTTCCGCGCGTCGTCGATGCGGGCTTTCGGGAGGCCGCGGATCCCCTGGATGCGGACGTCGCCGATCGTGCAGGGGCGGCCCAGGACGCCGTTGGCGAGGATCACCACCTTGGTCGCCGTGTCGATCCCGTCGATGTCGGCCGAGGGGTCGGCCTCCGCGTAGCCGAGGCGCACGGCTTCCTTGAGGGCGGCGTCGAAATCCTCGCCCTGCTTGTCCATGCGCCAGAGGATGAAGTTCGTGGTCCCGTTCAGGATCGCGCGGACGGAGACCACCTCATTGCCGCGGACGCACTCCTGGGCGAGGGCGAGGATGGGTGTCCCGCCGCCCACGGTGCCCGAGTAGCGGAACTCGGCGCGGTTGTGCCGGCTGAGCTCCTGCAGCGCGGGGAAGGCCACCGCGAGCGGCGCCTTGTTCACGCAGACCACGTGCTTCCCGGTGCGGAACGCGGCCTTGAGGCGCTCGAGGGACGGTCCGGGCGCTTTGACGGTGGTGGGGGTGGCCTCGATCACGAGCTGCGCCTCGCTTTCGGCGATCAGCTCGGTGTCTTTCTCGCCCGTGACGCCGTGCGCCGCGACCGCGGCGACGGTGCCGTGCTTCGCCTTCGCTTCGAGCAGCGCGGCGGGGTCCAGGCCCCGCGGGTCCTCGGCGGCGCCCTTCGAGTCGATCACGCCCACGATCGAAGGGGAGAGTCCGTGGCCCCGGTAGAGCGCCGCGCGCTGCTCCTCGAGGAGCGCCACCACGGCGCGGCCCACGACCCCGAAGCCGACGAGCAGGATCTTCATGCGTCGAGCAGCTTCCGGAGGGCCGCGAGGCTGGGCTTGATGCGGCGCATCTCGACGGGCGCCCCGCTCAGGGCGTCGGGGTCCTTGAGCCCGTGTCCCGTGGTGACGCAGACGACCGTGTGCGCGCCCTTCAGGCGGCGCTTGCGGAGGAAGGCGATGGGGGTGGCGGAGGCGGGCTCGACGAAGATCCCCTCGGTCTTCGCGAGGTGGCGCTGGGCCTCGAGGATCTCACGGTCGGTGACCGTCCCGGCGTCGCCCTTCGAGTCCACGAGGGCGGCGATCGCCTTGCGCCAGTTGACGGGGGCGCCGATGCGGATCGCGGTGGCGAGGGTCTCGGGGTTCTCCACGCGGCAGGCGTCGGCCTGTTCCCGGAAGGTCCGGACGATGGGCGCCGCCTTCTCCGCCTGTACGCCGATCATGCGGGGGAGGCGGCGGCTGCGCCCGAGCCGCTTCCATTCGTTGAAGCCCTTCCAGATCGCGCTGATGTTCCCGGCGTTCCCCATGGGGAGGACGAGGGCGTCGGGCGCGTCGCCGAGGGCCTCGCACACTTCGAAGGCGAGCGTCTTCTGGCCCTCGAGGCGGTAGGGATTGAGCGAGTTGAGGAGGTAGACGCCGCGCTCGTGGGCGGACAACTCCACCACAAGGCGCATGGCGTCGTCGAAGTTGCCTTCCACCTGGGCGATGCGGGCGCCGTGGGCGATGGCCTGGGAAAGCTTCCCCATGGCGACCTTGCCGGCGGGCAGGAGGACGAGGGCGGTCATCCCCGCGCGGGCCGCATAGGCGGCCATGGAGGCGGAGGTGTTGCCCGTCGAGGCGCAGGCCACGGCGCGCGCCCCGACCGCCTGGGCGAGGGCGATCCCCACGGTCATGCCCCGGTCCTTGAAGGAGCCGGTGGGGTTCTCGCCTTCGTTCTTGACGAAGAGCCTGGGGATGCCCAGTTCCCGGCCCAGCCGCTCGCAGAGGTGGAGTCCCGTCCCTCCTTCGCCCAGGGTCACCGACTTCTTCACCGGCAGGAGCGGCTGATACCGCCACACGCCCTCTCCCGTCAGCTTCCCGACTTTCGCATACTCCTTGTCATAGAGGACTTCCAGCGGCGACTCGCATCCCGCGGCCGGGCAGGCATAGAGCATCGGATCCCGCTTGTACCGCTCGTCACAGGCCACGCAATGCAGGAACATGCCGTAGCATCCTACTTCCGGGTGCCGGATTGTCAAACGTCGGTCGCGCCAGCCATAAAACACTCCGTCCGTTTTGTGGTCGGCCATAAAACGGACGGAGTGTTTTATGGCCGCTGGTACAATCCCGGGAATGAGGATCGGGGTCATTGATGTGGGGAACACCCGCAGCAAGAGAGCAGTGTTCGAGGGGGGGAGGATACGGCCGTTCCAGGGGAAGATCGACGCGTGGGTGGGGTGCCGGGTCGGGAGGTCCGCCCTGCCGCCCGGGACGCTGGAACTGGGGAAGGACTTCCCCTCCCTCGTCCGGAACCTCGCGAGACACCCGAAGACGGTGGGGCCGGACCGGCTGGCCCAGGCGTCGGCCGCGTGGGTGCGGTCCGGACGCAAGGCCTGCGTCGTGGTCTCCATGGGGACCGCCATCACCGTGGACGTGGTCAACAGCAAGGGTGAATTCCTCGGGGGGCTTATCGCGCCGGGACTCCGGGTGATGGCCCGTGCGCTCCATCGGGAGACCGCGCGCCTCCCCGAGGTGGAGCCTGTCCGGAAGCGCTCGCCGCTGGGACGCCACACGCGCGAGGCCATCCAGTGCGGGATCTCGTACGCCGCGGAGGGTTTGATCCGATCCGCCACCGCCGGCCGCCCCGGCCGGGTCTTCGGCACCGGGGGCGACGCGCCCCTCTTCCGCGACCTCTTCGACGAGTGGGTCCCCGCGCTCGCGCTCGAAGGGGTCGCCCTCTCCTACCTATGCTCGCGGCGCTGATCTCCCCGCCCGGCCGCGGCGCGCTCGCCGTGCTCCACGTCTGCGGGGCCGGCTCGAAGGCCCTCGTGGCCCGGCTCTTCCCGAAGGAGATCGGCGATGCCCCCCGCCACGGCCGGCTTGTCCACGAGGGGGAGACGCTCGACGAGGTCATGGTCCGCTCCGTCCCCGGCTTCACCGGCGAGGAGACTGTGGAGATCACCTGCCACGGCGCCGTCGCCGGGGTCGAGCGCATCCTCTCCGTGCTCGAGGCGCTCGGGGCGGCCCGCACTGACGAAACGGGGCTCCTGGAGCGAGGCGTGGAGACGGGCCACCTCGACCGTACGCGCGCCGAGGCCTGGGGACTGTTACCCAAGGCCCTCACCGAGCTCGCCGCGCTCGCGCTCCAGGACCAGGCGGAGGGGGCGCTCTCGAGGGCCGTGGCCGCGATGGCCGGGCCCCGGGACGCGGAGCGGCTGCTGGCCACGGCGTCGCTCGGGCTCGCGCTCGCCTCGCCGCGGCGGGTGGTGCTCGCGGGCGCGCCCAACGTGGGGAAGTCCACGCTCTTCAACGCCCTCGTGGAACGGGACCGCGCGATCGTCTCCCCGCAGCCCGGCACCACGCGCGACCCGGTGCGCGAGCTCGTGGCGTTCGAGCAGGTTCCCCTGGAGCTCGTCGACACCGCCGGGGTGGAGGCGCCGCGCGACGACCTGGAGCGGCTCTCGATCGAGCGGACGCGCGAGGCGCTCGGGGAGGCGGACGTGATCCTCTTCCTCTTCGACGCCGAGGCCGGCGCGCGGGGGCCGGAGCTCAGGTTCCTCGAGACGCTCAACCACCGCCGGGTGATCCTCCTGGTGAACAAGGTCGACGCCGGGTCGAAGAAGCCCCTCCTCGAGGCGCTCCCGATCTCGGCGAAGACGGGCCAGGGGCTCGACGCGGTCCGGCGCAAGGTACTCCACGCGCTCGAGGTGCGGCCGGAGTACCGGGAAGGGGCCCCGGTCGTGTTCACGGCCCGCCAGGAGCGGCTCCTGCGCGAGGCGGTCCGGGGCCGCGACGTGAAGGAGGAACTGCTCCGGGGCCCTGTGGCTTGAGGTCGGGATATCGGGCGGGGCCGACCGGTTTCGCCCCACACCTTCCCGGGATGCGCCCTCACTTCCGGAGGACGGTGACCGAGTAGGCCCCGCAGAGCGCCTTGTCCGACTCGCCGAGGAACCAGGTCTGCAACTGGGCGGGGCCGGCCTTGAGGCGCGCGGAGAAGACGACCGCCTTGTCGCCTTCGCCCACCGCCCGGGTCTCGTTGACGTCGCCCACCTGGACCCTTGCCTTCGCGATCGGGAGCGCCTTCCCCGCGGCGAGCTGGCCGTCGGTCACCTTCGTGGCGGGCGCCCCCGCGCGGATCGGGAGGCCGGCCTCCTCGGGCCAGCGGCGGAGCACGATCTCGTAGTCGCCGTCCCGGTCGACCGTGAGGCCCCAAACGCCGTTCTTCGGCTCGCCGATCCGGACCTGGCGGGACTGGTCGATGAAGACATCCTGCCAGTCCGCGGGCGAGAGCACGCTCGGGTTCTCCGCGTCGGAGCCCACGACGATCCGGGAGAACTCGTTCATCCGCGGCTCGACCCGCGCCCACCAGGCGTCGTAGTGCGCGCGCATCCTCGCGGCCACCTCCGGATGGTGCGCGATTGCGTTCTCCTTCTGGGCCGGGTCGACCGCGAGGTCGTGAAGCTCCTGGTCGGAGACGAGCCGCCAGCGCTTCCAGAGGACGCACGCGTCGCCCTTCTTCGGCACGGGCGCGTTCATACGGCTGAACTGGATGACGAGCATCCGGTCGGGGAGGAGCTCCTCCTTCCCGCGGAGCAGGGGCGCGAGACTCAGGCCGTCGAACTCGGCGCCCCTCGGCCGCTGCAGGCCGCACAGGTCGATCAGCGTCGGGAAGAGGTCCTGGGCCTGGGTCAGCTCGGCCAGGTCGCCCGGCGCGCGGAAGCCGCCCGCCGGCCAGCGGAAGAAGCAGGGCACGCGGTGGCCGCCCTCCCAGAGGTCGATCTTTTTCCCGCGCATCCCGGCATTGTGGACGTTGAAACCCGCGGTCGCTCCGTTGTCGGTCATGAAGACGAGGAGCGTGTTCTCGCGCAGGCCGTTCTCGCGGAGGAACGCGTCGAGCCGGCCCATGTTCTCGTCGATGTTCGCCAGCATCCCGAAAAATTTCGCCGGGCCGCGGCCTTCGTAGGGGCGGCTGTATTTCTCCGGCACCTCCCAGGG
>JAHFOZ010000383.1 GCA_023261405.1 Planctomycetota bacterium | reverse complement strand
TTGACGTCCACGGGCTGGAGGCGGAACTCGCGCGTGCGCGCGAAGTTCAGAAGGCTCTGGGTGATGCCCTTGCAGCGCTCGGTCTGCGCGCGGATGACCTCGGTGTACTTCGAGACCTTCTCGCCGTTCCCCCGGGAGATCTCGGCGAGCTCCTCGGCGTACCCGGCGATCGAGGCGAGCGGCGTGTTGAGCTCGTGGGCAATGCCCGCGGCGAACTGGCCGAGGGCCGCGAGCTTCTCGGTCTGGAGGAGCTTCTCGTTGAAGCGGCGCATCTCCTCGTCCTTCCGCCGCAGGCCCTCCATGATCGTGGAGGCGAGGTAGGCGGCGATGAAGAGCGTGGAGACCAGGACCACGCCGGCGCCCGCGAGGTAGCGCGGGTCCCGCCACTGCACCAGGCCGAGCTCCGCGTGAGGGACCACCCGCTCGTGCTCGAGGATCGCGAGCGCCACGAAGAACCCGGAGGCGAGCGCCGCGACGCCGTAGGAGAGCCGCACCGGCAGGAGGATGGCGGCGATGATGACGTGGAACACGTAGAAGAAGACGCAGGGGTTCTCGATCCCGCCCGAGACGTGGAGCGCCAGCGTGAGCACCGTGAGGTCCACCACCACCTGCCACCACGCCAGAGGGAGCGCGGCCACGGCGCGGCCGGAAAGGACGGTGAAGGCGAGGTTCAGGGCGCCGAGCAGGCCGGCGAGGCCCAGGAGGCGGGGCCACGAGACGGGGACCGAGACGGCGGCCACGAGCCCCGTCGCCACGACGATGCCCGCGACGGCGAGCCAGCGGAGCCGGATGAACCAGCGGATGCGCGCAGCCAGTTCGGGGCTGGAATCCATGGCCCCATCGTATAGGGTGCGGGGAAGGAACAACAGCCGGAATCCCGCGATCGACTTATCGGACGGCCCGACGGGCCGTCACTTCGAGAGGCGGTTGAAGATTCAGCACTCCTTGCCGGCGGGCTTCCCCTCCACGATCATCGCGTAGGCGAAGTGGCCCCCGTAGGCCAGGATCCCGAGCACGATGATCCACGTGAACAGCCGCTTGACCGGGTTTCCCTTCTTCTTGCCCTTGTCGTCGCCCATGCTGACCTCCATCTTCTTCGTACATGATACCCCGAAACCCGACGGATCGGACTATCCGGGCACCGGATCCGGCGCCGGGGGCGGCGGGGGGCCCCCGTTGGGCTCCTCCGGCGGTGGCACCTCGGCGCGCTCGATCCCGCCGTTGTCGTCCTCCTCCTTGACCACGCGCGCGATCGACACGAGCCGGTCGCCCGACTCCAGCCGGATGAGGCGCACGCCCTGCGTGGCGCGCCCCATCGAGCGGATGTCCTTTACCGAAATCCGCACCACGATCCCGTTCTGCGAGATCAGGATGAGGTCGTCCTCGTCGGTGACCGCCTTCATGTTCACGACCTTGCCGTTGCGCTCGGTGGTCCTGATGTTGATGACGCCCTTCCCGCCGCGCGACTGGAGGCGGTACTCCTCCACCTCCGAGCGCTTGCCGTGGCCGTTCTCGCAGCCCGTGAGGATCGTGACGCCCGGCGCCAGGACGATCATGTCCACGACCCGGTCGCCCTCCTCGAGGTCGATCCCGTAGACGCCCACCGTCGCGCGGCCCATGGGGCGCATGTCCTTCTCGTGGTAGCGGATCGACATCCCGCCCGCCGTCCCGAGCACGATCTCGTCCTCGCCGGTGGTCGTCGCCGCGCCGATGAGCCGGTCGCCCTCCTCGAGCTTGAGGGCGATGATGCCGCTGGGCCGCGGGTTCCCGTACTCCATGAGCTCCGTCTTCTTCACGACGCCCATCGCGGTCGCCATGACGAGGAAGCCCTTCTCGAAGCTCTTCACGGCCACGGTCGCGGCGATCCGGTCGCTCTCCTTGAGGCCCAGGATGGCCGAGACGGGCTTCCCGCGCGCCGTGCGCTCGAGGGCGGGAAGGTCGTAGACCTTCTGCCAGCGGACCTTGCCGTCGGCGGTGAAGAAGAGGATGTAGTCGTGCGTGGAGGCGATGAAGATGCGCTCGATGAAGTCCTTCTCCTTGACGTCGGCGCCGATGAGCCCCTTGCCGCCGCGCTTCTGCTTGCGGTAGCTCGTCATGGGGACGCGCTTGATGTAGCCCAGGTGGGAGAGGATGACGACGACGTCCTCCTCCTGGATGAGCTCCTCCCGCTCGAAGGCGACGATCTCCTCGCCGGAGAGCTCGGTGCGGCGCTTGTCGGCGGACTTCTTGAGCTCGTAGAGGTCCTCGCGGATGATGTCGTAGACGAGGTTCACGTCGGCCAGGATGGCCTTGTACTCGAGGATCTTCTCGCGGAGCTCCGCCAGGTCCCGGATGAGCTTCTCCCGCTCGAGGTTCGTGAGCTTGGAGAGCGTCATCCGGAGGATCGCGTCGGCCTGGAGCACGGTGAAGCCGAACTCGTCCACGAGCCCCTTCTGGGCCACCGCGGGGGAGGCCGACCGCTTGATGAGCGCGATGATCTCGTCGATGATGTCGAGGGCCTTGACGAGGCCCTCGAGGAGGTGGGCCTCCCTCTCGGCCTGGTCGAGGAGGAAGCGGGTGCGGCGGCGGATGACCTCCTTGCGATGGTCGAGGTAGGCCAGGAGGAGCTGCTTGAGCGAGAGGGTCTGCGGGCGGCCCCCGACGAGCGCGATCATGATGACCGAGAAGGTCTCCTGGAGCGGGGTGAGCTTGTAGAGCTGGTTGAGGATGACGTCGACGTCCTCGCCCTTGCGCACCTCGATCTCGATGCGCATGCCCTCGCGGCTGGAGAGGTCGCGGACATCGCTGATGCCCTGGATCTTGTCCTCCTTGACGAGCTCGGCGATCCTCTCGATGAGGGTGGTCTTGTTGATGTTGTAGGGGATCTCGGAGACGGCGACGACCTTCTTCCCGCCCTTGAGGTCCTCGACCGCGACGCGGCCGCGCACCGTGATGTGGCCGCGGCCGGTGTCGTACGCCGAGCGGAGCCCCGCGGAGCCGCAGATGATCCCGCCGGTCGGGAAGTCCGGGCCGGGGATGATGCGGATCAGGTCCTCCGTCGTGGCCTCCGGGTGCGCGATCACGTGGATGAGCGCGTCGCAGACCTCGGCGAGGTTGTGCGGAGGGATGGAGGTGGCCATGCCCACCGCGATGCCCACCGCGCCGTTGCAGAGGAGATTCGGGAACTTGGAAGGGAGGACGACCGGCTCCTCGAGCCGCTCGTCATAGTTGGGGACGTGGTCGACGGTCTTCTTGTCCAGGTCCTCCAGCATGAGCGTGGCATGCTGGGTCATCGTGGCCTCGGTGTATCGCATCGCGGCCGGGGGGTCGCCGTCGATGTTCCCGAAGTTGCCCTGCCCCTTCACGAGCAGGTAGCGCGTGGCGAAGTCCTGGGCGAGGCGCACCAGGGTCGGATAGACCACGGATTCGCCGTGCGGGTGGTAGTTGCCGGAGGTGTCGCCGCAGATCTTGGCACACTTGCGCGGCTTGGCGCGCGGGCCGAGGTTCAGGTCGTTCATCGCCACGAGGATGCGGCGCTGCGAGGGCTTGAGTCCGTCCCGCACGTCCGGCAGCGCGCGCGAGACGATGACGCTCATCGCGTAGTTGAGGTAGGACTCCTTCATTTCCTCCTCGACGAGCGTCGGAATGACATGGCCGCCCCCGTGGGCAGGCGCCGGCGGATGGGGTTCTTTGGGGTCGGCCATGGGGGGGTCATTATACCCATCCCCACCCCACGATCAAGGATTCGGGGGGCCACAAAAACGCGCATCCCACTGATTCCCAGCATGTTAATTACACGGTCAAGTTCCCTGCCGCGGCCGGCCGAAAGGATCAGAGGCAGCTCGTTGGGAGGGTATTAGGGATATGTGCATCCGGATTTGCATCGGGTCCGCGGCCCTGTTCGCGCTGGCGCTTTTCGCGGGCGCGCTGGGCGGCTACTCCCGCGACGTCGATTCGCTCCGTCTCAGGCTCGAGGATTCGGACTCCCGCCTGCGCCTCGCGCAGGGTGATCTCTCACGCATACGGTCCGAGAGCCGCGCGGTCGTGGACGAACTGGACCGCGGCACCGAACGCACGCTGGCGGAGCTCGGGCGCCTGCGCGAGCGGGTGGACTCCCGCGACGTGGACGCCCTCCACCGCGAGATCCTGGAGCCGTCCGTCCAGGTGAACGCGAAGGGCGGCGTGGGCGGCGGCACGCTCCTCCACAGCAGCCCGGGCCACACGTACGTGGTCACCGCGTTCCACGTGATCCAGAAGACCCTCGCGGCGGACCCCGGCTCGGCGCCGATTGAGGTGCGCCTCTACGACGCGGAAGGCGCCCTCGCCGAGACGGTTCCGGGCGAGCTCGTGGCGAGCCACGAGGCGAAGGACCTGGCCCTCCTCAAGCTCCGGACAGGCCGGACCTTCGCGGGCCTCGCGCGCCTCGCCTCGCGGGAGACGCTGCGGAGGATCCGTGTCTTCGAGCCGGTCTACGCCGTGGGCTGCCCGCTGGGGCACGACCCGCTCCCCACGCCGGGCGAGGTGGCCACGCTCCACAAGGAGGTCGGCGGCGAAAACTTCTGGATGATGAACGCGCCCACGATCTTCGGGAACTCGGGCGGCGGCATCTTCCACCGCGAGACGCGCGAGATGATCGGCGTCTCCGTCATGGTCTGTACGTACGATGGCGCGGTCTCGACCCCGGTGCCGCACCTGGGCATCCTGGTCTCGCTGGACTCCGTCTACGACTGGCTGGACTCGATCCACTATGACTTCATCTACGACCCCACGGCGACCGTCGAGGCCTGCGAGCGCGCGCGCCGCGAGGCCGCGCCCCCCGCCGCGCCGCCCGCCTCCCAGGGAACCCGCGCCGTCCCGTCCAGCCTGGATCGGTGAGAACCAGGCCTGTAGCTCGTACTTGAAGCCTGTAGCAGGGTAAGCCCGGCTACCGGCAACGAGCTCTCAGCGACGAGCTTTTCACGCTCCCCGTAGACATCGCCGATGCAATGGCTTATAGTCGGGCCGTGAGATTCCGGGTGGAGGCCGAGCGCGAGATCTACAAGGCGCGCGTCTTCCGGGTCGTGGCGAAGGACCTCCGGCTCCCCAACGGGCGGAGGACCACGTACAGCGTCGTGGAGCATCCTGGGGCCGTGGCCATCGTCCCGGTCTTCGACGACGGGGACGTCCTCCTCATCCGCCAATTCCGGCCGACCCTCGGCGGCGAGATCCTCGAGATCCCCGCGGGGACGCTCGAGAAGGGCGAGACACCCCTGGCCACCGCCAAGCGGGAGATCGTCGAGGAGACGGGGTACCGCGCGGGCCGTTGGACGAAGCTCGCCGAATTCTACGCGGCCCCGG
>JAHFOZ010000382.1 GCA_023261405.1 Planctomycetota bacterium | reverse complement strand
AGATCGACGTCGTCACCAGCGGCTTCACGCCTTCGCCCAGCGAGACGCCCCCCGCCAGGAGGGCGAACGCCACGAAGAGCCCGAACATGCCCCAGAGCTTGAGCCGGAATCGGCGCAGCGAGCGGCGCGCGTCCGCCACCACCTGCACGTGCAGGAGGAGCCGCCGCGCGTGGTCCTCGAGGCGCGTCAGCATGTTGTCCACCCGCCGCGCGGGGGCGCGCCGCACCTCCTTGACCAGCTCCTCCCGCGCTTCCTCGAAGTCCTTCATCGGGAGCGCGGGGGGCGGGGCCGCCTCGGTGGGCACGAAGGCCGTGTGGATGTGCGGCAGGTCCTTCCGCGGGATCACCTTCCCCAGGTTCCAGCAGAGCGCCCCGTAGGCGCGCGCGAAGTCGTGCAGACCCCGCAGGAGGTCCACCTTGTTCATCACGATCTGCAGCTTGTGGTCCAGGCCCTGCAGCGCCTGCGTGAAGACCTGCAGCGTCTCGCCCGTCGTGCCCGGCTTGTCCGGATCGAAGAAGAAGAGCACCACGTCCGCCCGCTCGGCGAACCAGCGCACCGCCCCGGAGAAATCGTAGCCGCGCCCGGAACCTTCCTTTGCGGCGTCGATCATCCCCGGCGAGTCCACCAGGTTCACCTCGTGGAGGAGCGGCACGGGCCGCAGTTTCACGCGGAAATGCGACAGGAAATCCGCCCCGAACTGCCGGAGACCCTGGTACGGGAGGTCGGGGTTCGAGACCGCCGCCGGCCCGTCGCGGTCCTCCTCGGAGCCGCCGAAGCGCAGCACCGTGAAGGCGTCGTCCGTGGGCGCGAGCCCCGTCTTCTGCACGGCCGACCCCATGAGGTGGTTGATGAACGTGGATTTGCCGGAGGAGTGGTTCCCCAGGAAGAGCACCATGGGCGGCCCCGAGATCTCCCCCGCCGAGGGCCTCTTCTCGAACGCGAACTTCTCTCCCAGCGGGTCCACGGCGTCGCGGTAGACCTTCTCCACGGCGTCGGCGATCTCCCCGAGCAGCTGCTGCATCGCCCCATTCTGTCAGCCCCGGCCTTGCCCGTCGAGGATTGGTTGAGCCTCCCGACCTCCCAAGGTAGGATGGGCGTCCACCCGGGGAAGGATTCACGGACATCGGCTGGCGGGCGTGGCCGCAGGAGGGCTCCTCATGGGCGCGAAGACGAAGTCCCGGCGTCCCGGGATCAAGCTCGGGTTCGACAACTTCGCCATTCGGGCGATGGAGTGGAAGGCCCCGCAACTCGTGGACTACGCCGCCGCGCAGAAGGTCGACACGATCCTCCTCTCCGACCTCGACGTCTATGAGGACCACGGCGAGGCCCATCTGAGGGAAGTGAAGGCCAGGGCCGACGGCCTCGGAATCGAGATTCAGCAGGGTACGGGCTCCATCTGCCCCACCTCCGACATGTTCAACACGAAGCACGGGAGCGCGGAGGAGCACCTCAAGCTCACGATCCGCGTGGCCAGGGCCGTCGGATCGAAAGTCGCCCGCTGCTTCATGGGCCGCGGCGAGGACCGCCCCAGGGAAGGCGGCATCGAGGGCCACATCGCCCAGTGCGTCAGGGTCTTCAAGGCCGTGAAGTCCTACGCGGTCGACCTGGGCGTCAAGATCGCCATCGAGAACCACGCCGGCGACATGCAGTCCTGGGAGATCGTCTCGCTCATCGAGCAGGCGGGCCGGGACTACGTGGGCTGCACCATGGACTCGGGCAACGCCGTCTGGGCGCTCGAGGACCCGCTCCACAACCTCGAGGTCCTGGGCCCCTACGCCGTCTGCACGGGCATCCGCGACTCGGCCGTCTGGGAATCGCCCGACGGGGCGATGGTCCAGTGGACCGCGATGGGTGAAGGCCAGGTGGACTTCAGGGCCTACGTCAGGCGCTTCGCGGAGCTCTGCCCCGGAACGCCGTTCCAGCTCGAGATCATCTCCGGCGTCGCCCGCGAGTTCGCGTTTCTCAAGCCCGAGTTCTGGAAACCCTGGACCAAGGTCCGCAGCCACGAGTTCGCGAAGTTCGTGAGGATGTCCCGGGAAGGCAAGCCGCGCAAGCCCTTCAAGGCCCCGCCGGGCGCTGCGGGCAGGAAGGCCGAACGGAAGTATCAGGTGTCGGAGCTCGAGAAGAGCATCAAGTACTGCAGGGGAGTGCTCGGCCTCGGGCTGAAATAACCCGCCCCCCTCACTGACGCCAACGGAGGGGGCATGATCGGGGGCGCCCTCTGTTTGCTCTGCGGTGCGGTCTTGGGCTCGGTTCTTAGTCGACCTCGAGCGTGAGCGGCAGGCGCTTCCCGCCCCGCAGCACCGCGACGGGGATCTTCGAACCGGGCGCGTACTTCTGACGGACGCGCGCCACGAAAAGACTCTCGTCCATCGGCTCGGTCCTCCCGTCGAACTCCACGAGCACGTCGCCGTCCAGGAAGCCCGCCTTCTTCGCAAGGCCCCGCGGGATCACCCACTTGATCCGCAGGGCCAGGACCCCCTCGCCGAGGCCGGCCTTCGCGCGCTCGTCCGCCGTCATCCCTACGAGCCAGATCCCGGGCCGCGCGTCCCACATCGACTCGCGCCACGAGAGGTCCGTGCGGCGCCACGGGCCGTCCAGCAGAAGCACGGCCTGCGCGGCGGCCCCGTCCCGGCGGTAGTCCAGCTTCACTTCGCCGCGGTCCGGGGCGTTCTGGAGCACCCACTGGACGTCTGCATGGGACAAGATCGGCTGGCCGTTCATCGCCGTCACCGAGTCGCCCGCCTTGAGTCCCGCCTTCGCGCCCGGCGTGCCCGGCTGGACCTCCACGATCCGGGTCCCCTCGTCCAGGTCCAGCCTCATCCCCACGTTCTCCGCCAGCGGCCAGGTCCAGAGGAGCGGATCGGGTAGGGGCTTCTTCGTCATCGCGAGGGACCGCCGCAGCCCCGTGGCCGCGTGGTGGCAGTGAATGCAGCCCTTGTCCCCCGGCTCGGCGAACTTCCCGGCGCTCGAGGGCATCTTCTCGACCGTGGGCCAGGGGAACGGCGCGCCCTTCTTCCCCGCGAGCGCGGCCTTGTTGCCGGGATATCCCGCGTGCAGCTCCAGCGCGCGCTCCATGGCCCTCTTGAACGAGGGCACCGAGATGAGCGAATCGGCGCCCTTCTTCCCCGTCGTGCGGCTCCCGTAGCGGCCGTAAATCGCGCCGTCGGCGTGCATGAAGAAGCCCGCCCAGGTCATGTCGTAGTCGAATTGGAAGAGCTCGAGGTCGACGCCGCGCATATGGGTCATGCGCACGCAGACGAACTTCGCGCACAGCTCGCGGATCGCCGCGTCGCGACGGGCCACCTGCTCGTCGAAGCCCTTGCAGGCCGCTCAAGGCACTCAGCGGAAGACGACGACCAGCGGCTTCCCCTCGCGGCGCGCCTGTTCGCGCGCCGTCGGCAGGTCATCCTGGATCCACCCGGGCGGCGCCGCTTGCGGGGGCGGGAGGGGCGAAGCGGCAAGGACCAGGGGAAGCGCGACGACGGACAGGTATCGCATCGCGTGATTCATGCCCTATGGTACGCCCAGGGAGCCCGCGAGTTCGCTGGAAGACCTTCTCCGGGTGGGGTGGCTTCACTTGGGGCTCTTCGCAGCTGTTCTGGCCAGGGGCGCCTGGGGAACTGTACGGGCGACCCGGTGCCGGCCGGACGCTGGGCGGCGGGAGTATACAACTTAATTGCCATTATACAATCAGCCTGTCTTTCAAGCCCGGGGCTGACGCCGTGCCGTGGAAAGGGTAGCGTAGGGTGGAGTATGGAGGTCAGCCCATGAGGATGTCCGCCGCCGCAGTCCTGCTCCTGGCCTCGGCCGGGATCTCGGACGAGGAGTTCGCCTGCTTGAAGACGGAGCTCAGCGTGAAGGCGCGACCCTGGGCCTCCATCCCGTGGAGAGTCTCACTGCACGAGGCCCGCGAGGCGGCGGCGCGCGAAGGCAAGCCGCTCTTCGTCAACGTCAACACCGGGAACGCCCTCGGCTTCGTCTGAGGCAACGGCGTGATCGCCCGTGAGGCGGTCCTCGGCGATTCGGAGGTCGCGGAGCTCCTGCGCACGCGGTTCGTGCCCATCGCCATCGACAACGTGGACCATCCCAACATGACCCCGGCCGAGAAGGCCTTCTTCAAGCCGCGCTTCGACCTCGTCCTCAGGGGCGTGGCCGAGCGCGTGAGCGACTGCGGCTTCTCCGCCAGCCTCGGCGTGATTCCCGCGGGATCGAAGGTCCCGGTGGGGATGGCGCTCGCTCTGGCCGACCTGCGCGAGGACTTCTCCCTCATCCTCCCCCATCGGGTGAAGGACGAGGGGTACCTCAAGTAGGGGCCATGGCACTCCTCCTGCTGCTCGCGCTCGTCCAGCAGAAGTCCCATAAGATCCCGGACGCCGACCTCAAGCAGCCCGTGATCTGGGGCTCCACCTGCGAGCTCCCCGACGGCACGGGACTCGCCTTCGGCGGGCAGGACCAGCGCGCGGATGACGGCCAACCCCACACGCGAGTCCGGGAGGGCGGCGCCTGGAAGGCCATCCACGACGACCTGCGCTCGAAAAACCCGGACCAGAAGATCTCCGACCGCCTCCGCGCGGCCGGAGTCCTGCAGAAGGACGCCGCCTCGCGCATCCGGTCCCTCTACCTACGGGGAAAGCCGCTCGAGGAGGCGGGCGGCCTCCAAGCCAGGGTCGTCGCGGCGGTCCGCGCCACCGGCCGGTTCCCGGAAGCGCTCGCCCTCTGCGAAAAGGCCGCGGCTGAAACCGCTGGTCCGGCGCTCCTGGCGGCGATGGCGGCGGCGCAGATCGCGATCGAGAAGGCCGCGGAGTCCCTGGACGCGGAACCCGCCCCGCGCGCCCTCTCGCCGATCGCGTTCGACCCGAAGACGAAGCTCTACGTCCTCTTCGGCGGGGACCACCTCGACTACCTGACGAACGACACCTGGGTCTTCGATCCCACGCAGGGACGGTGGTTTCTCCGGATCCCGAAGGGCGCGCCGGCGCCCCGCGCGGACCACGGGATGGAGGCGTCGGGCGACGGGAAGATCATCCTCAGGGGAGGCTACACCTACGCCTCGGCCACGGGGTACTGTGCTTCGCAGTACCGCGAGCTGAACGATGGCGACTGGACGTACGATATCGGCAGGGGCGAGTGGACCGGGATGACCGCGCCCCAGGAGCCCGGCGCCCGCGTCTACCGCACGGGCCCCTTCCACCCGGACTTCTTCGTCGCGGGCCCCAAGCCCGACCCAGCGCCCGTGGAGGACCGGCTGGCCTCCCTCCCGGCGAACACCTGGGTCGCGATGAACCCGCCCCTGCTCCCCCGGCTCAACCGCGACTGGGGCACCGCCGTGCTCGACCCCGACCGCGA
>JAHFOZ010000381.1 GCA_023261405.1 Planctomycetota bacterium | reverse complement strand
TTCTCCTCCATGAGGAGGGTCTTGGGCTTGACCTTGCGCGTCTCGAAGGCGGGGTCCGCGAGCTGGGCGCCCGCAGCCATGAGGTCCTTCTGGATCTCCAGGAGCGTCGCGGCTATCTCCGGGTCCTGGACGAAGGCGCGCGCGACTCCGAGAGCGGCGCTCAGTTCGTCCACCTCGCCATACGCCTCGCAGCGCAGGTGGTCCTTGGGGACACGCGTCCCGTCAAAGAGGCCGGTGGACCCATCGTCACCTTTCTTGGTGTAGATCTTGACCATCGTTCAGCCCAGCGCCGTCTTCAGGAGCCCGAGGCAGACGCCGAAATCCGGGTCGGTCATCGACGGACCGCGGGCCTTCACCGGGAGCGCCGAGGGGAATTCCACCCAGGAGCGGCAGCCCTCGTAGCGTCCCGCGTCCTCGATCCGGTGCGGCCGCTCCAGCGGGTAGGCCCGCACCGCGAGGACATGCACGCCCGGCTCCTTCCCGTAATGGAAGCGCTTCTCCACGTCCTCCCAGGGGACCGTATGGAGATCCTGCAGGCCCCGGAGCGGGGCGAGGTCGCGGACGGGGTAGTCCGCAAGCACCCTGCCGTAAAGGGAGAGGTCCACGTGCGACGGCGGCGTCTCGCCCTTCTCGTGGAAGCGGGTGGGGAAGAAGAAGAACTCCCGGTGGAGCGCTTCGAAGCCAGGCGCCCGGTCCCGGATCCCCCCCTTCCGGATGAGGACGGCGGCCCGGCCCCCGGCCAGGGCGTCGCAGACCGTCCCCCACTCCTTGAGGGCGTGCCGATTCTCCGACCGGAGGCCGTCCGCGATGCGGAGCGTCATGAGGAAGTCACCATCAGGGCACCCTCACTCCTCCGCCGAACGCACTACTTCCTGGGGGCCGGCGGGGGCACGGCCGGGACCGCGGGGACCTTCTTTGCCGCCTCGCCCTGCAGGGCGTGAAGCGCGGCCGCCACGCGGGCCTCCGCCCCCCTGCGCGCCTCGCCCTGCGCGGCGAGGGACTTCTGGGCTTCGGCCAGCGCCTTCTCGGTCTGCGCGGCCTTTTCCTCGAGCGTCTTGTGCTTCGCGAGCATCTCCCCGAGTCCGGCCTTGAGCCGGGCCTTCTCCTCGCCCAGCATGCTGTTGTTGAGAAGCGCGGCGTCGAGCTTCCCCTGAAGGTCCCTGATGACGTCGTCGAACTTGGCCGCGGCCTCGAGCTGACGGCGGGCGTCGCCCAGCTCCCGGGCGAGGTTCTCATTCGAGGACCGGAACGCGTCGCGCTCCGCCGCCACTTTCCGGGACTCGCCGAGCTGCTGCTCGAGACGAACCACCTTGGTCTTCTGCCGCTCCGCATATTCCCGGAGGAGCCTCTCGGGGTCCTCGTCCTCGACCGTGGCCGAGGGAGGCGGCTTCGGGGCGGACGGCATGGAGACGGTCGGCGGGGCCACCCTCCCGGCCGGGGGGGCCGCGGGTCTTGCGGCGGCGGCGATCGGAGGCGGGGCCTTCCGGACTTCCGCGGGCGGGGCTGCCTTCCGGATCTCGGACGCGGGCTTCGTCATCGCGGGCACGGCGGCCGAGGTGTCGACCCGCGTCGACTCCGTGGGGAGGCTGATGATGGGAAGATCGTTCGAGTCCATGGCACTATCCATATAAAGTCGGCCCGCCTTTCGTCACGATTGTAGGGGCCGCTCCCGGGCAGTTCAACTGTCATCTGGGACGGAGGTCCGCTATACTCCTTCAGAGGCCATGACGACACACAGCGATTTCCTCGTCGGCCGCATCGCCCTCGAGCGGGGACTCCTCTCAATGGACCAGCTCGCGGAGTGCCTCAACGACCAGCGGCAGAACCCGGCCGCCCCCCTCGGCAACATCATGGTCCGGAAGGGGCTCATCCGGCCGACCGACCTCGACACCCTCCTGGAGGAGCAGAAGTCGCGCCTGGCCGACGCGCTGGAACTCAGCGACCCGAAGCTCGAGGACGCCCTCCTGGGCCGCCTCCTCATCAAGCAGGGGCTCGTGAAGGAGGCGCAGGTCTACGATTGCCTGCGCATCATGGCCGAGCTGGGCGAGCGCGGCGAAAAGGCCCCGCGCCTCGGCGAGCTCCTCGTCCGGAAGGGCCACCTGACCACCGACGCGGTGGACCGCGCGATCTTCCTCCCCCGCCGGGAGACGCTCATCTGCCCCTCCTGCCGCGCCCACTTCTCCACGGCGGGAACCGACCCGGCGAAGAAGTACACCTGCAAGCAGTGCGGCACCGTCCTGGAGCGCCTGGAGCGCGACCCCTCCAAGCACGAGACCACGGAGTCCATCCGCATCGACCTTCCCGCCGACGCGGCGGCGGTGGCGAAGGACCCCGCACACCAGTTCGCCGGGGGCAAGTACCTCCTCATCCAGGAGGTGGGCCGCGGCGGCATGGGCCTCGTGTGGAAGGCCTGGCAATCGGACCTTCGGCGCTACGTCGCGGTCAAGATCCTCGCGGGCACGATGTGGACCGACGTGGAACTCAAGCGCTTCTACCGCGAGGCCCAGATGGCGGCCAGCCTCTCCCACCCGAACATCGCCTCGATCTACGAGGTGGGCGCCCACGACGGGAAGCACTTCATCGTGATGGAGTTCGTGGACGGCGACTCGCTGGCCAGGCTCCTGGCGCCCTCCCCCTCGGTCAAGGGCAACACCGCCCGGGCGATCAAGCACCTCGCCCCCCGCCGCACGATCGAGATCCTCCGCGAGGTCGCGCTCGCCGTGGACTATGCCCATTCGAAGAAGATCATCCACCGCGACCTCAAGCCGCACAACATCATGGTCCAGCGAGCCGACGGGCGCGTCTACGTCATGGACTTCGGCCTGGCCAAGCCCATCCGGCAGAAGGACTCGATCACGATCTCGGATGCCATCGTGGGGACCCCGCAGTACATGTCTCCCGAGCAGGCCCGCGGCGACGCGGTGGACCGCCGCACCGACGTCTTCTCGCTGGGCACCATCCTCTACCACGTCCTGACGGGCCGCCCGCCCTTCGAGGGCCACTCGCCGGCCGAGACGATGATGTCCGTCCTGGCGGATGATCCCGTGTCGATCCGCAAGCTCAACCCGCGCATTCACGCGGACGTCGAGACCATCTGCGTCAAGGCGCTCGACAAGGACCGCGACCGGCGCTACGAGTCCGCGCGGACCCTGGCGGACGACCTGGGCCGCTACCTGGACGGCGAGCCCATCAGCGCACGGCCGCTCTCCCGCCGCGAGCGCTTCTGGAAGGATGTCCGGAAGAAGCCGGTGCAGTGGTCGCTCGCCGCGGCGGCCGCGGTGGCCCTGCTCTTCGTGGCGGGGATCTTCCTCGTCCAGGACGTCCTCTCGGCCTCCCGGGTGAGCCACCTCTTCGAGCAGGCCGACGACGCGTTCCGCCGCGGCCGACTCGAGGAGGCCAAGGGCTTCCTGGACCGGGCCCTGGGACTCGCCCCGAACGACGCCGAGGCGCGCGAGCGGCACGGCCAGGTGACCGCCGCGATCCAGAAGAAGGCCGACGAAGCCCAGAACGTCTCCCAGAAGCGCCGCGAGGACATCGAGGAGTGGAATCGCCTGGCCGAGCAGTTGGCGAAGGGCGGGAACTACGACGAGGCCCTCCGGTACGTGGAGCGGGTGCTGAGCCACCGTCCGGACGACGTCACGGCCCAGCGCCGCGCGAAAGAGTACCGCGCCGAGGTCGACAAGCGGAAGCTCTTCGTCCAGGGGCTCGTGGGCAAGCTGGACGAGGCGGCGGCCGAGCTCAAGCAGCAGGAGCAGGAGCTGCGCCGCAGCCGCGAGCGCCGCATCGATGCCTTCTCCGATTACGAGCAGGCCCGCGAGGCGGTGGAGGCGGCGGCCAACATCAAGCCGGACCCCGGCACGGGGTTCACGATCTCCGACGTGAAGGAGGAGTACGAGCGGGCCTCGGACGCGCTCACCCGCGCCCTGGGCAAGGACGACACGTACGCGGAGGCGCGCTACTTCCGGGCCCAGGTGCGGCACAAGCTCGGGAAGTTCGACTTCGCGGAGCAGGATTTCAGGGACGTCTGGGAGAAGAGCTCGAAATCGGCATCCGCCGCCTTCGGCGCGATGATGTCGCAACTGGCGCTCTACATGATCCACGCCCACGCCCCGAACGTGACGAACCGCCCGGCCCAGAAGGGGGCCCTGGACCGCATGCTCTCCTGGGCGCAGAAGACGCTGGATCGCGACCCACCCGCCTTCGAGCGCTGGTCGTCCAAGGCCCTGGAGAACTTCCACCTCGCCCGGCACGATGAGGCCCTTGCATCCCTGGAGCCCGTGACGGCGGAGGGGCGGACAAAGTATTTCTTCCACTTCATGAAGGCCTGCTGCCACCTGGAGAAGAATGACACGCGTTCCGCCCAGCAGGAGCTCAAGACGGCGCTCGACCTTGAGCCGATCGCCCTCGAGTCCCTCTATCTTTCCGCCGTGGTGAAGGCAAAGACGGCCGACCTCACGGGCGCGCGGGAGGACGCGGAGCGCGCGGTCGAGGCCGGGCCGGCGGGAAACGACAACTACTACCTGACCCACCTCCTCTTCGCGGACATCCTCCACCAGCTGGGCGATTCCGCCCAGGCCCTCCGCCAGCTGGACATGGCCGCCTCCCATGCGGGGCCCCTCGCGGGGGAGATCAAGCGCCTCCGCGACCGCTGGGAGCGCGAGGCGCGCCCCGAGAAATGACCGACTCCGCTTGACATCACGCCTCCTCCGCGCTGAGGAGGCCGGCTACGTCGCCGTCGAGAAGGCCTTCGAGGACCTCAAGCCCCGCACCACCGTGAAGCTCTCGAATAAGGGCCGCCTGGCCTTCGAGCACTGCGTCGAGGTCCTCGAGGAGATCGTGAGGAAGAAGTGAGGCGGATCACGAAGTGCGGATCGTCACGGAATCCGGGAATGAGGGGCGCGACATGATCAGCCTGAACCTGGCGAACGGGTTCGACATCATCGGGACCGGCACGGATCAGAAGGGGGCCCTGAAGCTCATCATGGCGAAGAACCTGTGATCGAGGGGGGCGAGGGTCGATCCTCCCGCCGCGGGACTCACGCCGGCTCGGCGCCGGCGTTGAAATACTCCGCCTGCGTGTGGTGGAAGACGAGGGCCGAGACGGAAGCCTCGGGGTCCATCATGTGCCCTTCCGTGAGATGGATGCCGATCTCCTCGGGATGCAGGAGCCGGAAGAGCTTCTCCTGGTCGGCCAGGTTGGGGCACGCCGGATAGCCGAAGCTCACGCGCACGCCCTGGTACTTCGCCTTGAAGCGGTCGGTCATCGTCAGCCCGGGCGGGTCCGGGAAGCCCCACGCCGTGCGCAGGTCGCGGTGCAGCTTTTCGGCGAACGCCTCCGCCGCCTCGATCGCGAGCGC
>JAHFOZ010000380.1 GCA_023261405.1 Planctomycetota bacterium | reverse complement strand
GGGATGAGCAGCGTCCCCGCCCCCTCCTGATCGGGGTAGACCAAGTCGATCGGGTCGCCGCGGTCCTTCCCGATCCAGACGTCGTCGGTATCCGTGAGGCCGAGGTCGCAGTCGCCGCGGGCCACGAGATCGCGCACGTGGGAATTGCCGCCCACGAGACGGAGGCCGTTGGCCTTGAGCGCAGCCAGGAGCTTGAGCAGCGCGTCTTCCCCCTGCGCATGGGCGAGGGCCGCGACGTGGGCGGCGGTGGTGCCGAACGCGGGGTTGGCCATCGCGACGCGCCCGCGCCACTTCGGATCGGCGAGTCCGGCGAGCGTGAGGGGCGGCTGGGAGACGCGCTGGGTGTTGTAGACGATGACGCGCGCGCGAGCGCCGAAGCCGGTCCAGAATCCGGCGGGATCGCGCCAGGGCCCGGGGACGCCCGCGGCGCTCGCGGGGCGGAATGCCTCGAGAGCCCCTTCGCGGGCCAGGAGGGCGGTGCGGGAGCACTCGCCGTTCCAGAAGACGTCCGCCTGCGGACTCGAGCGCTCGGCGAGGATGCGGTGCGCGAGCCCCAGGCTCTTGGCCTCCTCGGTGTCGAAGAGGGGTCGCACGGGGATGCCCGTTTCGCGGGTGAAGGCGGCGAAGAGGTCGCGCGCGTAGAGATCGTCTACAGAGCAGTAGAGGACGACAGGGTCGGGGGCCGGCCCGCCGCAGGAGACTCCCAGGAGGATCAGCGCGAGGAGGGCTCGCGTCAAGCAGCCACGCCTCCCGTATGGGGGTTGCAACCCTTCGACTCGCTATGCTCGCTCCCTCGACCCCGCTCGGGACGAGTCAGGGTAGGCGGCCGGCAAGGGAGGGGACTACACTCCAGCTGCCTACCTGGGGGCGCCGGCCTTCTCGAGGCGGGTGGCGTCCATGTAGTTCCTCACGTAGTCGCGCCGCTGCGCGGGAACCTTCTGGTGCTGCAGCGCGTCGAGGGCCTCCTCCGCGTAGGCGCGCTGCACCTCCGCGTACTGGGCGGCCGCCTCGCCCTTGGGGGGCTCGCCCTTCATGAAGTAGGCGCCGACGTACTGGCCCTTGCCGAGCTTGGAGTTCACCTTGCTCTTGTCGGTGGCGAAATCGGTGGCCTTCTCGGGGCGCTCGCCGCCGTTTCCCTTCCCCGGGCCGCCGAGACCGCTGCCCTCGCCCTCGGTATCGCCTTCCTCCCATTCGCCGCGACCGCGGCCGAGCCCACCGGCTCAGCCCTTCCCGCTGCCCTTTCAGCCACCCTGGCCGTCCTGCTTCTCCCCTCAGGAGGGGCATTCCTTCTGCCCCTTGGCGAGCTGGTCGGCGAGATCCTCGAGATCCTTGAGGGCATCGGCCAGGGCTTCCGCATCGTTCTGGTCGACGTCCATCTGGCCGAGGGCCTGCTGGAGGTCGTCGAGCTTCTTCTCGTCATTCTCCTGCATGCCCTGCATCGCCTTGGCGAGCTTCTTCTCGATCTCGTTGAGGTCCTTGTTCTTGGCAAGCTTCTCCGCCAGGGCCTGCATCTGCTGGCGAAGCTTCTCGCGCTCCGCCTCGGTCATCTTGCCTTCCTGCATCTTGTTGCGCATCTTGGCGAGCTCCTGGACGGCCTCGCCGAACTTGCCCTCGCGGAAGAGGCGGCCCAGTTCGCCCGCGTCGGCGCCCTCCTTGGAGGCGGCCTTCTGGAGCTGCTGGGCGAGGGCCTGCGCCTTGGAGAGGTCCTCCTTCATCTTCTTGAGCTCGTCGGCGAGGTTCGAGACCTGGGCGAGGGCGTCCTTGCGCTCCTGGGGCGGGTTCTTGGACATTTCCGCGGCGAGGACGTCCATCTTCTTGACGGCGTCCTTGACCTTGTCCGAGGCGCGCTCGGTCTTCTCCGGATCCTTCTTCCGCTGCTCCAGCTTCTGCAGGGCGAAGGCGATCTCCTGCCGGTCCTTTTTCCGGTCCGCGGCCGCCTTGGCAAGACCGAAGACGTCGATCGAGGGCATGAGGAAGACGGCGCCGGCCACGGCCGCGGCGACGAAGGGCGAGAAGCGAAGTTCGCGCGGTGCGCGGAAGGGGAAGAATTCTGAGACGGGGCGGTCCTTCAGACGGCCGCGTACGTCCTCCACGAGGGCGATCTCCATGGGGTGATTCACGGTGGGGAGGGAGAGGGCGCTCGAGAGGCGCTCCTTCCACCCGGCCCGCTCGTCCACGGCGGCGGCCGCCTCGAGGAGGGCGATCCTGGGGAGGAACACGGCCGTGAGGCCGGAGAGGACGACGAGCGCGGCGAGGCCGATCGTGCCGTGCAGGACGGGCAGGGTGAATCCGAAGAGCCGGCCGGCCAGGACCGCGACGAGGGCGACGCAGAGGGCCCAGAAGAGGGCGCGCAGGCCGACCTCGACGCCGCGCACGAGCCCCTGCCGGACGCGGGCGCGCCGCGCGAATTTCAGGAGGTCTTTGCGTTCGCCCATGATGCCCCTAAGTACTTCGACTCGCAAGTCCGCAACCCGTTTGCCGCAGCGGGCACAACGGGCCCCGAACTTCTGCGGCTCAGCACTAAGAATACCCCACGGACGGGGTCCCTACAAGCCGTTCGGGTCTGCTTCAGTTTAGACGGGCGGGAGGGAGCGGCCGTACAGGTAATCCCGAATTCCGCGCGCGGACGGCGGGCCAGGGAGGTCGTCGCTACCGGAGCTTCCCCGCGACCTCAATCCCCAACCCCAGGAGGAGCTGGACCCGGTCCGAAAGGGACCCGGACGTCATCGTCTCGTGCCCCTTCTTGGCCTTGTCGTAGTACTCCTTGGCCTTGTTGGCTTTCTTCCAGAGGTCGAGGGCCCGGGGGTCCATCCCCTTCATCGAGTTCTCGAGGCTGTCGTTGATGGGCTTTTTCACGAACTGATTGAATGCGTTGTTAAACGTGTCCTTCACGAAGTCCTTCGCGAACTCGGTCATGCATTCCCGCCCTGCGTCCTGCATGGACTTGCCCGAAACGACCCCGTGATTCAGGCAGACGACGAATTTCATGCATCGCTTCACCATGGGGACGGAGATCTTCGTGAGGATCAGGACCCCCTCGCTGGCCGCCTGCCCCTCTCCCGTGTCCCCGATGCCGAGGCAGTCTCCCGTCGCGGGATCAACCCGCCACCACGCCGTGGACTTGCGCCCGCCGATCTCGACCGGTTCGCGGGGGATCACCAGGACGTTTCCGGCCTCGAGTTCCCCGCGCAGGCGCGCGGCGGCGGAATCAGGCACGGTGGCCCCCTCCACCTTCCCCCTCAGCACGACCGGCGCGATCCCCGCCTCCCGCGCCTTCCGGAACACTTCGGCGGCGCTCCAGACGGGCGCCGGGCCTCCGCCCATCAGCGCCGATTCCTCCTCGCTGAGCATCAGGCCGAAGGTGAACCGCGCCCGCGCGGCCGCAGCCGGGTCCTTCGCGACGGCGCCCACCGGGGCGTGGAGGAGGTCCACGCCTCCCCGCCAGGACAGGTTCCCCTTGTCGTCCGGCCGCAGCGCCTCCTTCCAGGAAAGCAGGGAAGGTCGGCCGGGGAAAAGCAGTCCCGTCCCCGGCTCAAACTCGCCCTGCGCCATCGTCATCGCATGCTTCCAGAGTTCCACGAGGGGCAAGGGAAGCGTGTCGATCCGGTCTGCGAGTTCGGATGCCTTTGTCTTGACCTTGCCCTCGCCGAGGTCGAGGATCTTCCGGGGGAGGCCGGCCTCTCCGACCAGCACCCCCGCGAGCCGCTGGAGCACGAAGACGTCGTTCACCGGGCCGGCGCCGACCCAGAGCGTCCATGACTGGAAGAGCGCGATGCGGAAGCGCACGTCGTCGGACCACGCCGCATCGAGGGAGGGATTCCCCTTCGCACGGGACGCAGGCGAGATGCGGTCGAGGAGGACGCGCGTCTCGATCCGCGGCTTCTCCCCGGGGGAAACGGTTTCGAACTCCAGGCGCAGCGCCGAGAGCGCGCCCGGCTTCCGCCCGAAGGCCCCCAGGATGCGGCCTCCCGCCGCCTCGCCGAAATCGCCGCCGAACTTCCCGTCCTTCGACTGGAAGACCCGGCCCTGTCCGTCGAAGACCCTGGCGTACTCCTCCTGCGGCCCCCAGGCCACCACCGCCTGGAACTTCTGGAAGGATGGGGCCTGGCGCAGCAGGGGCGCGGAGAATTTGTCGACGTCGAAGCCCATGGGGAGCAACGAGACATTAAGCGCCTCGCCCGCAAGGTCCGCCGACGGCCGGCGCCCCTCGTAGATCGTCTCTACGTCCGTCGCGTTCCCGTTCAGCCGCTCGAGGACCAGGCGCACTCCCACCGTGTGATGGGCCCCGGCAGGGATTGCGTCCGAGGTCTGCGCGGCGGGGACCGGCGCCCAGCCCGCGGCCGCCCCGTCGAACGAGGGATCAAGGTCGATCCAGCGGCCCTCACGCTGCACCTGCAGCCAGACGTGGGAGCGGAGTGCCTTCGCCCGCGCGGCGACCCCGTCCGCCTCGACGCCCGTCAGCGCCACGGACGCGCCCGCAAGCGCCGCCTCGAGCGATTCGCGGTCGGCCGCGTAGGCCGCGCCCGTGCGGCGGAGGGCCTCCAGGGCCTCCTTCGGGACGGCCACGGCCGGCCTCTTCTCGACCGGCGTCCTCGCCAGCCGGGCGCCGGGCGGACACGGAGCCGCCTCGAAGGCCCGGGCGACGAGGGCGGACGCCTGCTCCTCATGGATTTCCGCGAACGCGAACCTTACGGCCGGCTTCGCGGGCGCCCGCTCGAGGAGGTCGCGGAGGAGGAGGCAGCGGTCCGTGTCGTTGCCCGACGCGGCCAGGAGGGTGCCGCGCGCCCCCCGCAGGACCCCGGAGTACGGATGGAAATCGAGGTCGCGCACGAACTCGAAGATCTTCCCCGGGTCGTGGCCGAGCGAGGCGGCCAGCGCGCCCGGATCGGTCTCCCGCGCGAGATCAGCGCCGGCCAGGCGCTCGACGCGCTGGAGTAGGGCCTCTACTTGCGAGCGGACGCTGTCCTGCGGGCCCGCGGCGAGCAGGATCGCGAGAACCAGGAAGCGCATCGGATCCCTCCTGCGATCGGGCAGTGGGAGAAAGGATATCGAAAGCGGGGACGGATCACCAGCGCGGGGAGGGGTGAGAAGGGGGATTCGAGACGCAGCTCCGGCTTCCGTCCCGGACGCGCTTTCCGTAGAGTAGGGCGGTGAGCCACCCCGGCACCACCCGCCGCTGGAAGATCGCGCGCGCCATCGAGCGCGGCGACCCGCGCCTGGGCTACATCGTGGGCCTGGCCGTCTCCATCCTGGTGGCGATGGCGTTCGTGGCCGGGATCCCCGTGGCGCTCCGGGCGGACGACGCGCTGATGGATCTCGTGTTCCGGTGGCCGCCGCCCGTGCCCGAGTCCGACCGGCTGT
>JAHFOZ010000379.1 GCA_023261405.1 Planctomycetota bacterium | reverse complement strand
ATCGACGCGAAGGGAGATTTCCACCCAGGCTCTACAGCACGTCACGTCATCGTCCCGCAAGGGGCTTCGGCGCGGCACTGGTAGATAAAAGGGTCCCGAGTTTTCTCCATTGGTAGAAGGTGGCGCGACCAACCGCCCACCCGACACCCCTCCTGCCCATCCTATTTTAAAGCCCTCTGACCCGATGGCCCGCCTGCGCTGCCCGGTGCAAGCCTTGGGGCCACCGCAGGCCCTCGTGGAGAGTCCGGGTGATTGCCCGCTCGGGTGATTGCTGCGACGGGGTGGTTCGGGCCGGATGGTCAATCCATGAGCCGGTAGAGGGGGTCTGGGCCACCCCGGGCACATCGGTCTTCTCCTAGCGGCATCCCTTTGCCCAGCGGCCGCGACGGACCAAGCCCGCAATCCCGGTCGTTTCGTGCCTTGGTGTCTTGGTGGTTCGGTTCACGCCACGTGCCAGGCTGGACTCATTTGACCCCGGTCAAGTCCCCCTCGAACTCGGCGAGGATCTCCCCGAGCCCCTTCTGCCAGCCCGCCACCAGCGCCGCCGCCGTGCGCTCCCGCAGCTCCGGCTCGCGCCGGTACGTCTTCTTGAAGAGGATCTTCGGCACTGCCTCCGCATCCAGGATCAGGAAGAACTGGAGTTCCAGCACCGCCCTCCCCGCCCCCTCCCCCCGGAAGTCGCCGCACAGCTCCGAGACGCTCCCCTCCAGCACGTGCGTCCCCCCCACCCGGCTTCCCGCCTCCACCACGTGCTCGAAGCGCCCCGACCGCGCCATCCATTCCCGCGTCTCCTCCGTGAGGTTCGTGGCCGGCGGCACGAAGAACGCGTGATAGAAATCCGTTTCATAGACCTGATCGCCCTTCCGGTACACCAGCTCCTGGGCCTCGTAGCGGCGCGAGATGCGGAACCGTCGCACTTCCAGCACGGTCCCCTTCGGCACGGCGCCGGGCGCCCCGGACCGGGTGACGTCAAGCGAGTAGAATCGCCGCTCCGCGAACTCCTTCCCCAGATCCACGCACCCCGAAAGAAAGAGGAGCGCCAGCGCTGCCGCGAGCCCTCTCATTTCTTCTCCATCTGCGTCTTCGGCGGCTTCTCCCCGAAGAGGAGGCCCGACGGGTATCGCTTCGCCGCCGCCCCCAGCTCCCGCAAGTCCTGCGACACCACTCGGAAGTTCTCCAGCACCTCCTGGAGATCGTCCTCCTGCGAGGCCACCAGCCGATCCACCCTCCGCAGCGCCTTCTGCGCCCCCGCCGACACGTCCCGGATCTGCGCCACCGCCTCGGGCATCTCCTTCGCCGCCGAATCCACGCTCTTCAGCGTCCGCGCCAGGTCCTGCTCCACCACCTTGTTCACCGTCGTCAGCATCTCCTGGAGCGGCTTGGCCACCTTCTCCGCCAGCGTCACCTTGAGCTCAGCCACCGCACCGGGCACCTCCTTCGCCGCCGTCCCCAGGCTCCGAACCGTCTCCGCCAGGTCCCCCTCCACCAGCTTCGTGATCTTCCCCACCAGCGTCACCACGTCCGCCGAGAGCCGGTCCACCTCCATCTGCTCCAGCTTCCGCAGCGTCCGCTCCAGCGACTCCATGAGCCGGGTCGCCGTGCTCGGCGCCGACGGGATGTACGAGTGCGCGGGCGTCCAGTCGAACTTCAACTCCGGCGTCCTTGACGCATCCACGTAATCCGCCTCGATGTACGCCGCGCCCGTCAGCCCCTGCGACGCCAGCCGCAGCCGCAGCCCGTGGCTGACCTCCTCATTCATTTTTGCCGGATCGAGCACGATGTCCCTCCCCTTCGACCCCAGGCGGCGCGGATGGATCGCCAGCCTCAGCATCACGTAGACGGACTCCGTCGGATACTCGTGCCGGACGAACCCGATCTCCTTCACGTTCCCCACGTGCACGCCGCGGTACTTCACCGGCGCCCCCACGTCCAGGCCCTGCACCGACTCGTCGAGGTACGTCTCGACGATGAGCGCCTCCTGCAGGAGCGCGCCAGCGCCCAGCGCCACGACGCCCGCCACGAGGAGCGCCGCCCCGACGATCGTGAAGAGCCCCAGCTTGAACCGGCTCGCTTCCATGCTCATGCGATGTTCGCCTCCCGGCGGAAGAACCGCCGCACCCGCGGGTCGCTCGACCGGTCGCGCAACTCCGCCGGCGTCCCCTCCGCTACGACCCCCATCGCCTCCCGGTCCAGCATGATCGACCGCGACGCGATCGCAAAGATGCTCGCGAGCTCGTGGGTCACCAGCACGAACGTGATCCCGAGACTCCGCGCGAGCCGCAGGATCAGCTGGTCCAGCTCCGCGGAGGTCACCGGGTCCAGGCCCGCCGAGGGCTCGTCCAGGAACAGGAGGCCCGGGTCGAGCGCCATCGCGCGTGCGATCGCGGCCCGCTTCTGCATCCCGCCGCTGATCTCGGAGGGCCTGTAACGCTCGAAGCCCTCCAGCCCCACGAGCTTCAATTTCATCCGCGCGATCAGCAGCCGCGCCTCCCGCGGGAGGTCGGTGCACTCCTCCATCGGGAGCATTACGTTCTCCAGCAGGTCCAGCGATCCGAAGAGCGCCCCGCTCTGGTACATCACTCCAAGCCGCCTCAGGATCCGCCGCCTCCCTTCCCCTTCCGCCGCCACGAGGTCCTCGCCCTCGATCTGGATCCGCCCGGCCGCCGGCGCGTAGAGGCCGATCAAGTGTTTGAGTAGCGTGCTCTTCCCGCAGCCCGACCCGCCCAGCACCACGAACACCTCCCCGCGGCGCACCTCGAACGAGACCCCCTGGAACACCACCTTGCCCTCGTAGGCGGCCTTGAGCCCCTCCACGCGGATCACCGGCCCGGAGTCCATCAGATCCCCAGCGCGTAGTAGACCACGGAGAAGACTCCGTCCGACACCAGGATGAGCACGATCCCCGCGACCACCGCGCGGGTCGTCGATTCGCCCACGGCGCTGGCACCCGTCTTCGTCTGCAGCCCCTTCAGGCACCCTGCCCCCGCCACCAGCACCCCGAACACGACCGCCTTCGCCAGGCCCCCCAGGAGGTCCGCCATCCCCACCGCCCCGCTCACCTGGTTCGCGTACGTCACGAGCGGGAAGCCCATGATCACCAGCACCACCGCCCCACCGATGAGCCCGCACAGGTTCGTGAAGACCGTGAGGAGCGGGGTCATCGCCACGGTCGCCACCACGCGGGGAAGGACCAGGAACCGGAAGGGCGAGAGCCCCATGGTCGTCAGCGCGTTCACCTCTTCGTTCACCTTCATCGTCCCGATCTCGGCGGCGAAGGCGGATCCCGATCGCCCCGCCAGCACGATCGCCGTCATGAGCGGTCCGAGTTCCCGCAGAGTGGAGATCGCCACCAGGTCGGCCGCGTAGATCTCCGCCCCGAACTTCCGCATGGGCATCGCCGCCTGGAAGGCCATGATGAGCCCGATCAGGAACCCGATGAGAGCCACGATGGGGAGCGCGTTCACCCCGGCGCGCTCCGCCGCCCAGAAGGCGTCCTTCCACCGGAGGCTCATCGGCCGCAGGGCGAGCCGGCAGAGCTCGAAGGTCAGCGTCCCCACGAAGCCCACCATCTCGCGCACGTCGGCAAGCAGCCCCGCGGCCGCCCGCCCCGCCCCCTCCACGAGCCCGCCCCGCCGCCGGGGCCCGGGCATGGCTCCGACTCCCGCCGGCCCGAAGAGATCGAGGAGCGCCCGGAACTGCTCCGCCAGCCCGCGCAGCTCGAACGCCGCCCCCCGCGCTTCCTGCCGCCGCCGGATCTCGAGCAGCAGCCCGAGCCCGGAGCCGTCGCAGTAGGAAAGGCCGGAGGCGTCGACCGTCACAGGGGAGGGCCGGGAGGACTCCAGTGCCGCGAGGCACTCCTTCCAGGCCCGGCCGGTCGTGGTGGAATCCAGCCGTCCCTGCAGGACGAGGTTCAGCCCCCCTTCCGTCCCGCGTTCAACGCGGACGGACGCCAGCGACGCGCCGGGGGCGTTTTCGATGGATCTGAAGATAGAAGATCACCCCGCGGCTGTCTACTGCTTCTTCGGCCAGGTGGCCTGGAGCGCCTTCTTCTCGCCGCCCCGCAGGACCTCGACCTCCGCGGGCTGCTCGCCCGCGGTCCTCTGGACGCGGACCCAGATCGTCTCGAGGGGGCGATACACCGGCAGCGGCCGTCCCCCGAACCCGGTCACCACATCGCCGACCTGGATCCCGGCCTGGCCGAGGACTCCGGCCGCATCGACCCACGCGATCTTCGCGGCGCCGTTCCCGTCGCCGAGCTTCAGGTCCGCCAGCGCCGCGCCCTCCAGAGTTTCCCCGCGGAGCCCGAGCGGGCGGCCCTGCAGCGGGGTCTCCAGGTTGAGCCGGAGCCCCTTCTCCAGGTTGGCCACGTCGTTCAGGATGCGAAACGATGCGCGCGCGATCTTCGCCAGGTTGGGATACGCGATCTTGTCCGCGTGGTCGCCGCTCCTGTGGTAGTCCGCGTGCCAGGAGGTGAAGAGCATCGAAGCGGGGATGCCCTGCCAGAGGAAGTTCACGCCGTCGGACCGGAACATCGCCTCGTTGTAATGCGGAAACTTCGTGTACTTGACCTCTTCGCCGTCCAGCGCGGCGCTGAGGATCCTCTCGAGGTCGTCCCCCTCGGCGTTCTTCACGCCCTCCAGGTCCATGGGCCGCTGCGGGTTCCGGCCGATCATGTCCACGTTCAGGCAGTAGACCACCTTGTGGAGCGGCCGCGTGGGGAATTTCGTCCAGTAGAGCGATCCCAGCAGGCCCGCCTCCTCCGCGTTCCAGAAGCAGAACAGGAGCGAGCGCTTCGGGCGGACCTTCCCCTGGGCGAACGCGCGCGCGATCGACAGGATGGCGGAGGTGCCGCTCCCGTTGTCGTCGGCGCCGTTCCAGATCTCGTCCCCCTCCGGCCCGCCCGGCGACTGGCCGCGCACGTCCTGCCCCTTGCGCCCCACGTGGTCGAGGTGGCCGCCGATCACCACGTACTCCGTCTTGAGCTTCGGATCGGAGCCCTCGAGCTCCGCGACGACGTTCTTGGCCTTCCTCTCCTTGCCGAACTTGAACTCCTGGGTGAATCCGTCCACTCCGGCGGGGGCGAGTCCGTAGGACTTCACCTCTTTGACGAGATACTCCACCGCCTTCTCGTTGCCGGGGAAGCCCGCGGCGCGCCCCTCGAGCTCGTCGCTCGCCAGGTAGGCTTCGTGCGTCTGGAGCGTCTTCTCGTCGATAGTATTGAGCGCGTCCGTGAGCGGATCCGAGCCCACGAAGAGCAGCAGGATGGCGAAGCGGAGCATGCGGTCCCTCCGTTGAGGTCGGTACTAATACGACCATGCGGGAGGGAGTGTTGCAAGCGAAAGGCGGCTCGGGATGCTGCCCATGCAT
>JAHFOZ010000378.1 GCA_023261405.1 Planctomycetota bacterium | reverse complement strand
AGGCGATGAAGACGGCGGCGGCGGTTGTAGCGGGAGTGCTGGCGCTGGCGGCGCCGGCGTGGGCCCAGGACGCCCAGGGCGACCCCTCCGAGGGGATGGCCCGTATGCTTCAGAGGACGCACAACCTCTCGGAAGAGCAGGTGACGAAGGTCAAGGAGATCTTCAAGAAGCAGTCCGCCGAGATCCAGGGCGTGCTCAACGACGAGCAGAAGCAGCGCTACAATGACATGAACCGCGCCTTCGGCGGCGGCGGCAACCGCGGCGGCCCGGGCGGAGGCTTCGGCCGCGGCGGCACCGGCGGGTACATGCCCTCGACGGAAGAGCTCAAGACCCAGCTCTCGCTCTCGGCCGACCAGGTGACCAGGATCGACGAGTTCCGCGACGCCACGCGTCAGGCCGTACGCGGGTTCTGGCAGAGCCAGCAGGGCGGCGGAAACCCCGCCGACGCGTGGACCGCCTTCCAGCAGAAGCAGCGCGACGAGCTCACGAAGAAGGTCCGCGATGTCCTCACGGACGAGCAGAAGCCGAAGTTCGACGAGGTCATGAAGACCTTCGCGTCGCAGCAGCCGCCGCAGGGCGGCGGGCCCGGCGGCGGCCGGGGCGGCCGGAGCACCGAGGACCGCGTGGCCCGCGTCATGGAGGCCCTGAAGGTCGAGGACGCCAAGGAGTCGGATGCCATCAAGGGCCTGGTGACGAAGGTCGTGGAGCTCATGGCCAAGCTCGACAGCCAGCAGCGCGAAGCCCGCGGGAAGATCGACGAGACGGCCCGGAACCGCGAGCTCTCCGACGAGGCGGTGGGCGACAAGATCGGCGAGCTGACCAAGGGGCTGCGCGAGACCGAGAAGGAGCTCGCCGCCGCCCGCAAGGATCTGGCCGACGTGGTGACCAACCGGCAGGAGCTGGAGCTGATGCGCCAGGGCATCATCCGGTAGACCCGCGCCAGAAAGACAAACGCCCCCGGGGGCTTATCGCCCCCGGGGGCGTTTCCTTTTTCGCGTGACTATTGGACCAAGTACACTACTTGGTCATCGCCTTCCCTCATCAGCTGGGGGCGGCCACCGTGGCGCCGACCTTGGCGGTCTTGCCGCAGGCGCATTTGTACGTCACGTCCGTGGCTGCCCCGGCCGCCGGCGCCGCCGGCGGGGCGCTCGAGGCGCAGGACACGACACCCACGGCCACCACCGAACACGTCGCCACGACCAGCGCGCGAAGAAGCTTTTTCATCGCCATCCTCCCTGGGGGCGACCATCGCCCCGTCCGGGATACTATATCGCCTATCTTTATGGCGGGCAAGAGTCCGATCAAGAAATATTATGAGGCCGGTCAGGCCGCATCGCGCGCCCCGGCCCCGGCCACGGCGGCCATCCCCAGGTAGAGGACGCCCGCGGGGAGCAGCACCCAGCGCGAGAGGTGGAGCATCTCGGGGTTGACGATCCCGGCCGCGACGAGGAGCGCGCCGAAGACGCCGAAGACCGCGACGCTCACGGCCCAGCGGCGCACCGTCATCTCCTCCTGGAAGCATTCGAGCGCCGGGATGAGGAGCACGAGGCCGAAGACGACCGTCAGGGGGATGCGGAACCACCAGGCGGTCTCCCAGCGGCGGGCCGTCTCGATCACGAACTCCTGGAAGCAGAGGAAGGCCACCAGGCCGATCCACCCGCAGGCGGTGGCGACCGCGACCGGGGGTTCGACCTGTCGGCTCACGGCTTCAGCAGTTCCAGCAGTTTCCCGGGCTCGGTGACGGGGAGCTTGCAGGCCCTGTTCTCACAGACGTAGGCGGCGGCCTTTCCTTGCACCGGCCCGCGGCCCTCGAGGAGCGGCAGCTTCGCCTTCCCGTCGGCGAACGCCACCACCTTGTTCGGGTAGAAACCGCCCCGCAGCGCCCGAAGGAGCGGCTCGGGCGACGGCCCCGCGATCACGACCTCACGCGCCGGCCCCTGCAGGAAATCCAGCGCGCAGAGGAGCCAGGCGTGCGCGTGGGGGATCTGCTCCAGCGACGCCTGGTAGGACTCGAGGGTCTTCACCGCTCGCTCGCGGTGGGCCTCCTCGCCGGTGAACGCGTGCAGCCTGAGGAAGGCAAGCGCGAGGACGGAGTTCCCCGTGGGCATCGGCCCCTCGTGGTCCTCCCTCATGCGGGCCACGAGGTCCGGGCTCTCCATGCCATAGAAGAACCCGCCCGCCTTGGGATCCCAGAAGAGCTCCACGGCCTTCGCCGCCAGCCGCGCGCCCTCCTCGTACCAGGCCGCGTCGAACGTGGTCTCGTAGAGGTCAAGCATCGCCGCCGAGAGGTACGCGTAGTCGTCCACGGAGCCCTCGAGCTTCGCCTCGCCGAGGCGCGAGGTGCGCAGAAGCCTGCCGTCCTTCCGGTGCTTCTCGAGGAGGAACTTCCCCGCCTTCACGGCCGCGTCCCGGTAGCGGGGTTCGTCCAGGGCCTGCGCCCCGAGGCAGAACGCGCTGATCATGAGCCCGTTCCAGGAGGTGAGCACCTTGTCGTCGAGCCCGGGGCGGACGCGCTTCGCGCGCACCTCGAGGAGCTTCCTCTCGAGGTCGGGGAACTCCTCCGGACCGGTCAGGCGCAGCACGCTCTGGTGCTTCGGGAGGGATTCCTCGTGCGGGTCCCAGTTCCCTTCCTTCGTGACGTCGTAGGCCTTCATGAACCGCTCGGCGTCCTTCTCGCCGAGCACCTCGACGACCTGCGCGGGATTCCAGACGTAGAACTTGCCCTCCACTCCCTCGCTGTCGGCGTCCTCGGCGGAGTGGAAGCCGCCGTCCTTCGAGGTCATGTCGCGCAGGACATAGTCGAGCGTCTCGCGGGCGATTCGGGAGTAGAGTTCCTTCTTCGTGAGCTGGAAGGCCTCGAGATACGCGGTCGCGAGGAGGGCATTGTCGTAGAGCATCTTCTCGAAGTGCGGGACGATCCACTGCGCGTCGGTGGAGTAGCGGTGGAAGCCGCCGCCCAGCTGGTCGTAGATCCCCCCGCGGGCCATCTCGAGGAGCGTCTTCTCCACCATGACGAGCGCCTCTTTCGAGCCGGTTCGCAGGTGGCGGCGGAGGAGGAACTGGACGGTCGTGGAGTGCGGGAATTTCGGGGCGCTCGAGAAGCCGCCCCAGCTCGGCTCGAAGCTCCTCTCGACGATCCGCTGCGCGGTCTCGGTCGTCTTCGCGGCGTCCACTTCTCCCGGGAGGCCGGCCGTGGCGCGCTGCTTGAGGAACTTGGCCACGTTCTCGGCGTCGGCTTCCACGTCGGCGCGGCGTTCCTTCCAGACCCCGGTGATCTTCCCGAGGAGGTCCTTGAAGCGCTCGCGCGGGAAGTAGGTGCCCCCGGTGAACGGCTTGAGGTCGGGCGTCAGCCAGGCGGAAAGCGGCCAGCCGCCGCGGCCGTCGTTCATGGCGGTGACCGCGGCCATGTAGATCTGGTCCACGTCGGGCCGCTCCTCGCGGTCGACCTTGATGGGCACGAAGTCGCGGTTCAGGATCTCCGCCACGTCGTCCTTCTCGAACGAGTCCTTCTCCATGACGTGGCACCAGTGGCAGGTGGAGTAGCCGATGGAGAGGAAGATGGGCTTCCCCTCCTTCTTCGCCTTCTCGAAGGCCTCGGGGCCCCAGGGGTACCAGTCCACCGGGTTGTGGGCGTGCTGGAGGAGGTAAGGGCTCTTCTCCTTCGCGAGGCGGTTCGTGTGCTTCATCTTTTTCTCGTCTGGGGGTTTCTCCTGAGCCGCCAGGACGGCGGGCAGAAAGAGGAGGAGCGCGGCGATGCGTCCCATGGAGGGGATCGTAGCAAAGGCCCGGACCGAATGCCTCACTTCTCGCGCGGGATGGCGAAGGCGACCAGGATCCCGACGAGCGAGGCCCCGAGCCCGCCGTGAAAGGCGTGGCGGAGGCCTTCCTGGAGCGGGGCCACGAGCGCGCGGAGCTGCTCGGGGTCGCGCTTCGAGGCGAAGTCGACGATCCCCTGCGGCTCCTTCCCGCCGAAGGGGGCGAGGAACAGCGTCGCGATGATCGCCAGGAAGATGAACGACCCCATCGAGCGCGTGAACTGGGTGAGGGAGGTCGCGGCGCCGAGCCGGTCGCGCGGCGCGCCGTTCTGCGCGGCGATCAGGAGCGGGGCGACCGTGAGGCCGAGCCCGGTCCCGAGGAGGACCATGGCGACGACGACGGTGCCGAGGCCGGAGCTCAGCTCGACGCTCAGGAGGACCGCGTAGGCGCCGGCGGCAAAGGCGAGGCCGGTGACGCCGAGGCCCCGGAACCCGAGTCTCTTGATGAGCGGCCGGGCCGCCCCGGAGCAGGCCATCCAGGGGACCATCATGCAGGCGAGCATGAGGCCGCCGGTCTTGGGCGTCCGCTGGAGAACTCCGACGACCAGGAGCGGGACGTGCTGGATGGCGTCGAACATCGCGACCATGGCGCAGACGCCGGTCGCGGCCCCCGCGGCGAAGAGGCGCGAGCGGAAGAGGTCGTAGGCGATGAAGGGCTCGGGCTGGCGGCGCTCGACGAGGACCAGGATCACGGCGAAGACCGCCATCGCCCCCAGGCCGCCGGCCGCGAGCGGATGGGACCAGCCCTCGCGCCCGGCGGCGCCGAAGCCGACGAGGGCCGCCGCGGAGGCGAGCGCGAGGAGCGCCGCGCCGGCCAGGTCCGGCTTCCCGCGGCCCGGGAGGGGCTGCGACTCCCAGGCGTACTGGACGACGGCCGCCGCGGCGACGCCGATGGGAATGTTGATCCAGAAGATCCACTGCCACGAGTAGGATTGGGCCAGCCACCCGCCGAGGAGCGGCCCGGCGAGGGCGGCGATCCCCCAGACGCTCGAGATGGCCCCCTGCATCTTCGCCCGCTGCTCGCCCGGGTAGAGGTCGGCGATCATGATGAAGGAGAGGGACATGACGCCACCCGCCCCGAGCCCCTGCACGGCGCGTCCGGCGGTCAGAAGCGCCATCGTCGTCGAGAGGCCGCAGACGGCCGAGCCCGCCAGGAGGATGGCGACGGCGGCAAGATGGAACCCGCGGCGCCCGTAGAGGTCGGAGAAGCGTCCCCAGAGCGGCATGGAGACGGTCTGAAGCAGCATGAACGCGGCGTTCGGCAGGAAGTAGAGCGTGAACCCGTCGAGCTTCTCGAGGATGATCGGGAGGGCCGTCGCGACGAGCGTGCTGTCGAGCGCGGAGAGGAGGAGCCCCAGGAGGATGCCGAGGGTGGCGGTCTTGCGGCGCGTCGGGGCGGGCACGCGGGACATGCTAGGCCCAGCGGGAGGGGGTGTCAAGTGATGGCCCGCCGGACGCTTACTTCTTCGGGGACCGCGTCTCCAGAGGGGCCTTGGCCGGATCGAGATCCTTGTGCGGGAGGGTGTCCGGGAGCACCCGGACCGCCGTCGTCACCTTGAGGGG
>JAHFOZ010000377.1 GCA_023261405.1 Planctomycetota bacterium | reverse complement strand
GACCGGGCCGGCGCAGGAGAATCCGAGGGCTGCCAGGAACGCCATCGCCATCGTGCGCTGCATCATCTTCGCCTCCCGGGTGAGACTATATCAGGAGTCGGGGCCGGCGTACCGGGGGATCGAGGGCAGGGTTGTCCCCCTCCTGCCCGGACCGGGTCTGGGCCACCCCCCTCCCGAGGATTCCTGAGCCTGGCCGCCCTTGGGGGGTGTATCCGTATATGGAATTGATTCCACAGGTGGAGTTCTATGATCGAGCGACTGAAGGCCCCCCCGGTCCAGGACGAACGTGCGGGATCGCCCGGGGCGGTCCGGACCCTCGCCATCCTCGAGACCCTCAGCGCGGCGGGCGAGGACGGCCGCAGCGCCGCGGACATCGCCCGCTCCCTCGAACTCCCCGCCAACTCCACCCTCCGCATCCTGGAGGTTCTGGAGGAGCACCGCTACATCGACCGCCGGGACGAGGACCGGCGCTACCGGCTCACGGGGCGCCTCCTCGATCTCGCCCGACCCCGGTTGCGCGACCGGAGCCTCGCCGCCCTGGCCTTCGAGCCGCTGCTGGCCCTCCGCGACGCCACCGGCGAGACCGCCCAGTTCTGCGTCCGTTCCCAGAACAAGGCCGTCATCCTGGAACAAGCCGCGTCCCGCCAGCCCGTCAAGGTCCTCGGTGAAGTGGGCTTCCGCGTGCCGCTCTACTCCTGCGCCCCCGGCAAAGCCATCCTGGCCGCGCTGCCGCCCGCTGAACTGGCCGCCTACCTGCGCCAAGTCAGGCTCAAACGCTACACGCCCGCCACGCTGGCCACGACCAAGTCCCTCATGCGCGGCCTCGAAAAGGTCCGGAGGACAGGCTACGCCACCGACCGGGCCGAAGGGATGGAGGGCATCCATTGCATCGGCGCCGCCGTCCTGGACGACCGCGCCTATCCCGTCGCCAGCGTCACCGTCATCGGCCCGGCCTTCCGGCTGCGGGAACGGCAATTCGAGGCGATCGGACGGCTCTGCATCCAGGCGGCTTCGGAAATCAGCCGGAGGATCGTGTCGTGAAGCCGCTCCTTCTGGCGTGTCTCACCCTGCCCGGGGCGCAGGCCGCACCGTAGGACTCCGTCGAGTTCTTCGAGCAGCGCATCCGTCCCGTGCTCGTCCAGGAATGCTATTCCTGCCACGGCGGTTCAGGGAAGGCCAAGGGAGGCTTGAGACTCGACCATCGCGCGGGCCTCCTCAAGGGGGGTGACTCGGGCCCGGCGCTGCTTCCCGGGCGCCCGGCCGAGAGCCTGCTGTTGAAGTCGATCCGCCATCTCGATCCCGACTTGAAGATGCCGCGCAATGGAACGAAGCTCGATGACGAGACCCTGCGCGACTTCGAACTCTGGATCAAGCAGGGCGCCGCGGATCCCCGGGACAACCCCGCCACTCCCGAGGAAATCGCGCGGGACAGCTCCTTCCCCGCCGTCCTGAAACGCCGCAGGCGCTGGTGGAGCTTCCAGCCGCTGGCGGATCCCGTCCCTCCACCCGGGACCGGGAACCCCGTGGATCGCTTCCAGCAGGCGCGCCTCGAAGCTGAAGGCCTGTCCCCTTCGCCGGAGGCCGACGCGCGCGTGCTCGCCCGGCGCTTCCACCTGGTCCTGATCGGCCTGCCCCCCTCCCCGGAGGAGGTCGAGGCGTTCGCGGCGGCGCATGCCCGCGATCCGCAGGCCGCCGCCGAGACGATCACGGACCGGCTGCTCGCCTCGCCGCGCTTCGGCGAACGCTGGGCGCGGCACTGGATGGACGTGATGCGCTACGCCGAGACCCACGGCAGCGAAGGCGACCCGGCCATCCCCCACGCCTGGCGCTACCGCGATTACCTGATCCGGGCCCTGAACGCCGATGTCCCGTACGCGCAGCTCGTCCGCGAACACCTCGCGGGCGATCTGCTCGAACGCCCCCGCATCAACCCCGGGCTGGGCATCAATGAATCCGCCCTCGGGACCGCCCAGCTCCGCATGGTGCTGCACGGGTTCTCCCCCACCGACTCGCTCGACGAGCGCGTGACGTTCACCGAGAACCAGATCGACACCGTGACCAAGGCCTTCCTCGGCCTGACCGTCACCTGCGCCCGCTGTCACGACCACAAATTCGATCCCATCAGCCAGGCGGACTTCACCGCCTTCTACGGGATCTTCACGAGCACCCGTCCCGCCATCATCGACGTCAACACTCCCGAACGTCAGCAGCTCCACCGGGAGAGGATCGGGACGCTGAAGACGACGCTGCGCCAGGATCTCGCGAAGACCTGGCCCGGGGCGCTCGAGGCCGCGCTGGCCCAGCTCCGCGCCTGGACTCCCGACCCGAAGAAACTCCCCGCCGACGGCCCGCTCGCCGCCTGGGCGCGATTGGCCAGGAAGGCTCCGGCGGACTGGCCCAAGGAATGGGCGCGGTTCCAGGAACAGGATGAAGAACTCCTTCGGAAGGAAACCGCCTTCCGCGCCCAGCCTTCGACCTTCACGTGGGACGCCCGGACGGACGGATTGAAGAACTGGACGGCCGACGGCCCCGGGCTTTCCGGGGGGGCGGCGCCCGCCGGATCGTTCAGCCTTCACGTCAAAGGGCCTCTCGCCATCTCCGGGATCCACCCGGCAGGCCTTTACTCGAACCTCATCAGCGAGAAACACCGGGGACTGCTGAGCTCCCCCTGTTTCACCGCCGAGGGCGGAAAACTCTGGGTCCGCGCCCGGGGCTCCAAGGCGCGCGTCCGCTACGTGGTGCAGAATTATCCCCGCAGCGGGACGGTTCACCACCGGGCGGACGTCAACAGCGACGTCGATATCTGGGTGAGCTGGCCGCTGGATTACTGGAAGGGCGACAGCCTGCACCTCGAAGTCTGCACCCAGCCCGATACTCCCATCGAAGGCTCCGACGCCGGCAACTCCTGGTTCGGTCTCAGAGAAGTGTTTTATGCCCGCGAGGGAGGCCTGGCGCCGCCCTCCGGACGCCCGGCCCTCGCGCTCCTGGATGCTTCACGCGCGCCCGCGGATCCGGACACGCTGGCGGAACGCTACGCCACCGCCCTCCGCCGCTGCATCGAACGCTGGGCCGCGGGCGGCCTGAGTGATGCCGAGGCCGAATTCCTGGACGCCTTCGTCCGGCCCGGCTGGCTTCCCCACGCGAGCGGCCCGCTCGTCGGGGAGTTCCGGCGGCTTGAGGCGGAGATCCCGGCACCGACACGCGCCCCCGGGGTGATCGAAGGAGGCGACTCCGACCAGCCCCTCTTCGTCCGGGGGGATCACAAGCAACCCGCAGCCCGCGTCCCTCGCCGCTTTCTGGAGGCCCTCGATCCGACTCCCTACACCCTGGAGTCCGGACGCAGTGGCCGGAAGGAACTGGCGGAAAGTTTCGTGTCCGCTTCAAACCCGCTGTTGCCACGCGTCATCGTCAATCGCCTCTGGCAGCATCTCTTCGGCCGCGGACTCATCGCCACGCCCGACAACTTCGGGCGCTTGGGCGAGCGACCGACCCATCCTGAGCTCCTCGAGTGGCTGGCCCGCCGTTTTGTCGCGGACCAGGGATCCTTGAAAGCCATGATCCGGCTGCTGGCGACCTCGCGGACCTTCCGGCTGGAGGACCGCGCGACGCCGGAGGCCCGGGCGCGCGATCCGCAGAACCTGCTGCTCTCGCACTTCTCCGCGCGGCGGCTCGAGGCGGAGGCGATCCGCGACGCCATGCTCTCCCTCACCGGGAAGCTCGATCTTTCAGCGGGAGGCCCTCCCGTGGACGGCGGCGCGTACCGCCGGTCGGTCTATCTCCGGGTCGTGCGGAACAACCTGGATCCGTTCCTCGCGACGTTCGACTCCCCCGTGCCGTCGAGCTGCCGGGGACGCCGCGACTCGACGAACGTCCCGGCCCAGTCGCTCGGCCTGATGAACGATCCTCTCGTCTCCCGCTGGGCGGCGGACTGGGCCCGGAGGTTCGCGAAAGGCGACCCCGACGCGGCGGTCGGGCGGATGTTCCTGGAGGCGTACGGCCGGCTTCCGACGCCGGCGGAGCGGGAGCTCGCGAAGGCCCACGTTGCGGAGGCGGATCTGAAGAGCCTCGCGCTGGCGCTGCTCAACACCAAGGAGTTCATCTATGTCCGCTGACCGCTGCTGCTCGCGCCGCGAGGCGCTCGCCCTCTTCTCCGGCGGCTTCGGGCTCGTCGCGCTGTCGGACCTTCTCGCCCAGGAGGAGGGGCGGCCCGGGACGCCGGCATTCCCCGCCCGCGCGAAGAGCGTGATCCTCTGCTATATGTCGGGCGGGGTCTCGCATGTCGACACGTTCGACCCCAAGCCCGCGCTCGCGCCCCTCGCCGGCAAGCCGATGCCGGTGCCGGTCCTTCGCACGCAGTTCAACCAGAACGGCACGGTCACCCCATCGCACTGGCCGTACCGGAACCGGGGGAGGAGCGGCCTTCCGGTCAGTGACCTCCTCCCCGAGATCGGGGCGTGCGCGGACGACCTGTGCGTCGTGCGGTCGATGACTTCGAAGTTCAGCGAGCACGCGCAGGGCAACCTCTTCATGCACACCGGCTTCCCCTTCATCGGCTACCCGAGTGCCGGCGCGTGGGCGAACTACGGCCTCGGCAGCGAGTCGCGGAATCTCCCGGGCTATGTCGTCCTTCGGTCGGGCGACGCGACGACGCCCCACGGAGGCGTCGGCGTGTACGGAAGCGGATTCCTGCCCGCCGTCCACCAGGCGTCGTCGCTGGCGGTGGACCAGCCGGAGCCGCTGGCCAACGTGAAGCCGCGCGAGGAGGCGGCGGCCCAGCGCCGGCGGCTCGACCTGATCGATGCGCTCGACCGCGGCTTCAGCGAGCACCACGGCCCTGATCCGCACGTCGAAGCGGCGATCGCCAACTACGAGCTCGCATGGCGGATGCAGTCGGCGGTGCCGGAGTTGTGCGACCTGAAGAGGGAGGACCCGTCGATGCGGGCGCTCTACGGCCTGGACGATCCCGAGCCGAAGACCGCGGCCTACGCGCGCCAGTGCCTCACGGCGCGGCGCCTGGTCGAGCGCGGCGTCCGGTTCGTCGAGCTCTCGTGCCTCGCCTACACCATCGGCGGAGGGAACGGGGCCAACCCCTGGGATCACCACGGAGACCTGAAGAACGGCCACGGCAAGATGGGCCACCAGATCGACCGCCCGATCGCGGGGCTGCTCAAGGACTTGAAGGCGCGCGGCCTGCTGGAGACCACGCTCGTGCTGTGGGTCGGCGAATTCGGCCGGACGCCCTTCTCGCAGGGAAGCAACGGCCGGGATCACAATCCGTACGGGTTCTCCGTCTGGCTGGCCGGCGGCGGCGTGAAGGGCGGCCTGGCTTACGCCGCCACCGACGAACACGGCTACCACGCGGTGGAGAAGCCCTGCACGATGT
>JAHFOZ010000376.1 GCA_023261405.1 Planctomycetota bacterium | reverse complement strand
CGTCACCAGAGGTTCGCGGGGAACTTCTATCGGGCCCTCCATGGTTTTGTCGTCGGCCGCGGGCTGGGTCAGGTATTCATCGCCCCTTTGGATGTCCACCTGCCCTCGGGAAGCATCGTTCAACCCGACTGCCTGGTCGTCCTGAAGGCCAACGAACACATCATCAAGGACTGGGTTCTGGGAGTGCCGGATCTCGTGGTCGAGGTGCTCTCCCCGGAGAACAGCGAGCGCGACCGGTTCGTGAAGCGGGAACTCTACGCCGCAAACCGGGTGCCGGAATACTGGATGGCAGACGGCGAGACGCCGGCGATCGAGGTGCTCAGGCTCTCGGGGGACCGGTATGAGCCGCACGCTTACTTCGAGCTCGCCGACACCCTGAGTTCTCCGCTCTTGCCGGGCTTCGTCCTCCCGGTGAAACAGGCGTTCGAGTAGACCCGTCCCATCTTGTGATAAAGTAAACCGTTTACTTTATCATACCCACGCCCGCCACGAGGTGGGCGAGCTTCTGGCGGGCGGCCCAGCGGGCCGTCTGGCTCAGGCCGCAGTCCGTGGAGAGCACGAGCCGGTCCGCCGGCGCGTGCTTCAGGCAGAGCCGCACCCGCGCGGCCACCTCCTCCGGGGTCTCGACATGGTAGTTCTTCACGTCGATCACGCCCACCGCCACGTCCCGGCGCGCGGCGATCGCGGCGATCAGCTCGATCTCGGCGAACTCCCGGCTGGCCATCTCCAGGTGCATCTCGTCGACCTGCACGTCCAGGAAGGCCGGGAACATCGGGGCGTAGCGGCGCGGGGCGACCGCGCGCGCCTTGAAATTCCCGAAACAGAGGTGCGTCGAGAGACGGCACAGCCCGACGACCGGCTCGACGGTCCGATTGAAGATCTCCACGAAGCGCTTGGGGTCCTCCCGGTGCGCGTAGCAGCTCATCGAGGGCTCGTCCACGCAGATCTCCTGGCAGCCCGCCCGGACCAGAGCCTCGAGCTCGGCGCGCACGATCGGGAGGAGCGCCTCCGTCACCGCCCAGCGGTCAGGGTAGGGCCCGGCGGGCACGAGCCGGCCCGAGAGCGTGTAGGGGCCGGGGACGCTGGCCTTGAGGGCGGGCCCGGGCGGGGCGAGCCGCTTCAGCCGTTCGAACTCGCCCACCACGCCCAGTCCCCGCGGCGCGCGGAGCCCCCCCGTGATCGCGTGGCGGCCGCGCTGGTCGTGGGCCGGCGGGCCGAACCTGCGCAGCGGCTGCGCCTCCCGGGAGATCCCCTCCAGGAACCCGTAGAACGAGAGATTGAAGTCCAGCCGCGTCTGCTCCCCGTCCGTGATCACGTCCAGCCCCGCGGCCACCTGGTCTCGGATGGCCGCGGCCACCGCGTCGTCCTGCGCCTCCGCCACGTCGTCCGGCCCGAAGCGGTCCATGTTCTGCGAGACGAACTCCAGCCAGCCGGGGAAGGGGTAGCTGCCGATGACGGTGGTCCGGAGGGGGCGTTCCTTCATGCCCCGGATTATGCATCCGGGTTCACAAGGCCGTCATCAGATTTCCGCCGGGCCGCAGGCTCGGGACCGCGGCGGGCTCCGCGAGCGGGCGGCGGGCCCGGAGCATCACGAGGACGCGCCATGCCGCGCATCCCCCCAGCAGGTGCTTGAACGTGTGACCGCTCACGAGGCCTCCCATGGCGTGAATGGGTCCGTCGAGGATCTCGCACGCCTTCGCCAGCGCGTACACCCCCGCGATGAGCAGGAGGTCCTTCCCCCGGCTGTAGCGCGGAGGGAAGAGGAGGACGATGAGCGGTACGGCCACCATCGTGAAGCCCTGGAGCAGGCCGTAGAACCGGAGGTCGCCGCGCCCGGCCGAGTCCCCCAGGCGCCAGTAAAAGATGCTCGCGACACCCGCCGCCAGGAGCGGCGTGAAGAGCGCCGCGCCCCATCGCGCGCTGATCCGCTCCGAGACCGTGATCCCCAGGAACGACGCGAACATCAGCGTCATCGGCAGGCGGTCCCAGAACAGCGTCTCGTTCGTCGGCCGCCAATGATAGCAGGAGGATCCGATCCCGATGAGGAGCAGGGAGAGAAAGAGCACCGCGTAGCAGCGCCGTTCCCCCGGCCCCCGGAACGGCTCCCGGCCCCGGGCGGACGCCAGGAAGATCAACCCCGCGATCCCCACCGCGATGAACGGGAGGTTGGACGCCACGTTCAGGAGGTTCGGGACGCCCAGGAATGCGCGCGCATCCGCGAACTCATGGTAGGAAGGGTCCTGCGGGACTGGCGGGAGCGCGAGCGTCACGAGCAGCGCCGTCAGGGCCAGCGCCGCCACCGCCGCGATCCGGGACCGCGTGCTCATCGTCGGGACCCGTAGCGCAACCCGCATGCCATGGGGGGATTGTGCCCCTGGGACGGGCTCCTGTGCAAGCCCCTGCGCATCGCCGGATTTTCCATGGCAGGGGTGGATCCAGGGGTTCAATCATTGGAGGAGTTTTGTGCTACCATTTGAGTGATCCCTAGGGAGGTCGAGCGACCTGAGCGGTATGGGCCAGGAAATCGTCTACTGCTGCAAGTGCCTTTCCCGCCTCACCTCCAGCGAGTTCCAGGCCGGGAAGGCATTCAAGGTCGGCGCCCAGATCAGCTGCAAGGAGTGCCTGCCCGAGGTCCTGGCCGCGCTTCCTCCCGCGGAGCGGAAGGAGTGGGAGCGGGGGCAGGCCCGGAAGGAGGCCACGCCTCCCCGCACGCGCGCCGTCCCCTCGGAATCGAAATCCGGCCGCTTCCAGCCGCCGCCCTCCACGACGCGAACGCCCCGGGCCGGCCCTCCCGAGGCGCCTCCCCGATCCCGCGGGGGACTCCTCGTGGGAGGGATCGTCAGCGCCGGGGTGCTCGTGGTCGCGGCCGCCCTGATGCTTTCGGGCGGCGGGAGTCCCCGGCCGGACCCTGAGTCCGTACCCGTGCGTCCTGCGGCGGTCGTCGTGCCCGCCCCGTCCGGCCCCGCGCCCGCGGAAGAGCAGAAGATGCGCCGCGCGCGGCAGGCCCTCGACCAGGTCCTCGCTGCAGCCAAGGCGACCTCGCCCGATCTCGACAAGCTCGTCACCGACCACGAACAGGCGCTCCGGCTCTGCGATGACACGCCCTATTACCGGGAGGCGCTGGCGGCCCTGGAGGCGGCCAACGAGCGCCGGCGCAAGGCGTTCATCGTCGAACTCGACCGGCTCAAGGAGAGCTCCGATGCCGCGCTCAAGGACAACGATGTCAAGACCGCCGTCGTGACCCTCGAGAAGGAGCGCGGGCGCCACTCTACCGCCGACTGGCTGAGCGGACTCGACCGGCGGCTGGAGGGCGTGCGCGCCGCCGCCCGCACGGCGCTGGAGCCGCTGCTGGAGACGGCGGGCCGGGCCAGGGCCAGTGGCGCCGAGGCCGAGGTTCGCGCAATCCGGGAGAAGGTGGCGTCGTGGGGGCTCCCCGAGCTTCTCGCGGACCTCGAGGCGCACCTCGCCCCGATCGTCCCCGTGAAGCCGCCGACGGCGGCGGTCCTCGCCTGGCGGGCGAAGTGGAAGGACCTCGTGGCCCCCGCCGCGTCGCGGGACTTTGATGGCGCCCGGGCGGCCCTGGGGCGCGCGGCGAAGGAGGCGGGGGACGCGGAGGCCCGCGCCGAGGCCGCCCGGGATGCCGAGGACGTCCGACGCATGAAGGACGCCGCCGGCTCAGCGCTCGAAAGGCTGCTGGCCTGGCCCGAGGGCTCGAGGATCCTTCTTGAGGTCGCGGGAGAGGGCGCCGACCGGATCAGGCTCTCCGGGAACCTTTCCCGCCGGGACGCGAACCGCGCGCGGCTCGCGCTGGACGACGGCTCGACCGGCTGGGCGGAATGGCCGGACGTCTCGGTGGTCACGCTGGCGGCGCTCGCCCCGGCGCGCGCGACGGCCGCGGAGAAGCGCGTCCTCGCGCTCCTCTGCCTCCTCGGCGGCGATGCGGACGAGGCGAAGCGCGTCCTGGGAGTGGATCCGGAGAAAGCCGTGGAAAGGAAGTGGCTGGACTGGTCGCGGACGGAGGGGAAGGAGAAGCGCCCCCGCGTGCCGCCCCGGGAAGCCGCGGCCCGCCGGGTCTTCTACGCCGCCGACGGGGAGTTCGAGAAGTCCGAGACGATGGCGGCCGCCGTGATGAAGTACCGCTCCCTCCTCGCCGAATTCGCCGAAACGCGCCTCGTGGCCGGAGACCGCGACCTCATCAAGGAGCGCTCGACGGCGGGCCGCGAGCACTACGTCTTCGCCCGGTCCCTCAAGGGGAGCGGCACGTTCAAGCTGGGCCCCCAGGAGAAGGTGACGGCCGGCTGGACCTCGCAGGCGGACGGCGAGAACGTGGAGAACTACGTGGAGGCCTCCTTCCTCGCCCTGCCGGACACGCCCTACAAGGCCTTCGTGTATGCGGGGGGCTGCTGCGCCGAGGTCTTCACGTTTTTCATCCAGGCCTCCGAACTCACCTCGCCCGACGCGAAGAAGACGCCCATGGAACCCGGCGCCAAGTCGGCGCTCGAGGTCAAGGGCGGTCGCGGCGTGGGGAGGACGCACGTCTCCCACGGCGGGCCCAAGGAGCCCAAGCGCTGGGAGTGGATCCCGCTCCCGCTCCCGAAGTTCGCCGCCGGAGGGATGAAGAAGGTCCGGATCATCTCCGATCAGAAGGGCTTCGCGGTAGGGTGCATCTATGTCACGGCCGACCGGCAGGCCGTCCCCTTGGAGGCGGACCTCAAGGCGGAAGTCGAGAAGCTCAAGGCCGGGTTGATGGTCGCCGAAGGACTCGAGGCATGGTGGAAGCTGGACGAGGGGAAGGGGACGACCGTGACGGACGCCCTCGGGCGCAGGCAGACCGGGGCCCTCAAGGGCGCGGTGAAGTGGGTGGCGGGGAAATTCGGCGGCGCCCTCGGGTTCGAGAAGGCCGGCGACGAGGTCCTGATCCCCAACGTCCCATCGCCGCAGGGCGCCGTCACGCTCGCCGCCTGGGTGCGTCACGAGTCCCTCGGCAAGCACGTGATGCGGTACGTGACCCTGGGCAACGAGGTGGCCGTGCTCCGGCACGAGAACCTCCCGGGCGCGCTGCACTTCTATCTGCAGGCCGACGGCAAGCTCCATCACCTTGTCGTGCAGAACGTGCTCGAGACGGGCAAGTGGCAGCACGTCGCCGGGACCTGGGACGGGAAGACGATCCGGGCGTACCGCGACGGCGTCGAGGTCGGCTCGACCCCCGCCTCGGGGAAGCTCCCGGCCGGCGACCGGGTGCTCCTGAGCCACGGGCCCGAGCCCATGCACGGGGCGATCGACGAGGTCCGCGTCTATTCCCGCGCGCTCTCGGCGGCGGAGATCCAGAGCCTGTTCATGGCCGTCCCTGGCGCGCTGCCGGCCCCCGGGCCCGCGCCCGCCGCGGACG
>JAHFOZ010000375.1 GCA_023261405.1 Planctomycetota bacterium | reverse complement strand
CATCCGAGGGGTCCGAGGTCAGCCGCTCCGCGTCGCCCCCCTCCACCGGGCACGCCCAGAGATCCCCGTGCCAGGAGAAGGCGACGCGACGCCCGTCCGGAGAGAGGGCTGGATGCTTCATCCCGCGGATGGGCGTGGAGGGCGGAGCTGCCCCCAGGAGGAGCGCCGCCGCCGCGATCATCGCGCGTCTCATCCCACCCCCATGAAGTCGTGATCCAATTATAGCGGGGCCGCCCCCGGGGGGAGCGCTATAATCGGCCCATCATGAAGTCCCTCCTCCTCGCCTTGGCCGTCCTTGTGCCCCAGGAGGACGCGGCCCGGATCAAGGCCTTGGTCGAGAAACTGGGCTCCGACTCGGTGGCCGACCGCGACGACGCGGAACGCGACCTGATCAAGATGGGCCCGGCCGCCGCACCCCATCTGCAGAAGGCCGCGACGGACGCCGACGCAGAGGTCGCCGCGCGCGTGAAATACATCCTCCGCATCGTCGAGCTTCGCGAGAAAGTGCCCGCGCGCCTGCGCGCCGCCTTCCCCGGCGTGGAGGAGCGGCTCGCCCGCGGGACCGACCGGACCTGGATGGAGCTCTTCCAGGAGGTGACCCGCGCCGCGCACCAGCCCCGGATCCACGACGCGCTCGAGATCGAGGACGTCGACTTCCTCGCTTCGCGCGCGCTCCGCGGCGCCGAGGGGGGACAGGAGAAGTACCGGCTCGGCCACGTCGCGGGGCTCTTCGGCCTGCGCTCGGCCATCCCGGAGCTCGTCCTCTGGCTCGACGATCCCGACCATATGGCCCAGCACGCCGCCTTCCAGGGGCTCCGCGCGCTGAAGCCCGTCGAGTGCGTCCCCCAGTTGCTGGAGCTCATGAAGGGGACGAACCGCCAGCGGTCCGCGCTCGTCCAGCAGCTGCTGGGCGAGATGAAGGCGCGGAACGCCGTCCCCGGGCTCTTGAAGCTGCTCGAGGATGCGGACCCCATCACCCGGGCCAACGCGGCGGTCGCCCTTGGGACGATCGGAGGCGAGGAGGTTCTCGCGCCTCTGCTGGCCCGGCTCAAGGACCCCGATGCGGTCGCGGTCCGATCGATCGCCCATGGGCTGGCGCTCCTGGGCGACCGCCGCGCGATCCCCGGCCTCCGGGATCTCCTCAAGGACACCCGCTACTCCTCCTCCGCCGCGGAGGCGCTCGGGACCCTCGGGGCCCGGGAGGCGATCCCCGACCTGATCCGGCTTGCAGAGAACCCGGAGTCGGACGCCCTGATCGAGGCGGCGGCGGCCCTGGCCAAGCTCAACGCAACGGAGTCGGTGCGTGCCCTTGTGCCCCATCTCGGGAGCAAGGATGACGATGTTCGCGCCCAGGCTCTCGCCTCGCTGGGCCTCCTGGGGGCCAGGGGCTCAGCCCCGGCCGTGCGGGTGCGGCTCAAGGACAAGGCGGAAGAGGTCCGGACCGCGGCCGCCCTCGCGCTCGGACGCCTCAAGGACGCCGATTCGCTCCCCGCGCTTGTCGAGGCGCTGTCCGACGAGTCGGAGGATGTCCAGGCGGAGGCGTACCGCGCCATCGAGGCGATCGGTCCCTCGGCCGTCTCTCCGTCCCTGATCAAGCTCCTCCGCGATGCAGGGAAGCCCCTCCCCTCCCGCCGCTCCGCGGCCCTGCTCCTCCGGGGGGAGTCCGCGGGCCCGGAACTCCGCGCCGTGGCCGCGGTCAAGGAGGAGCCCGTGGAACTCCGCGCCTCATGCGTCTTTGCCCTGGGCGCGGCCGGCGACGGGGGAGCGGTGGAGCCCTTCCTCGCCGATCCCGCGGAGGAGGTGCGCAACTCCGCGGCGATGGCGCTGGGGCGCACCCGCCGCCGGGAGGCCCTGCCCGCCCTCTGCGCCCGACTCGGCGACCCGAAGGAGGATTACGATGTCCGCAACTCGGCCGCCCGAGCCCTGGGGGCCCTGGGCGATCCGCAGGCCGTCAAGCCCCTGCTCAAGGCCCTCAAGAGCGAGGGCTATGAGGTGGAGTCGGCCCTCGCGCTCGGACGGCTGGGCGCCAAGGAGGCCGCCCCCGAACTCCTGGCCCTGTTGGTTTCGGAGGAGCGGGACAAAGTCGTCGCCTCAACCCACGCGCTGGCTCTGCTGGATCGGGATGGCGCGATCGCAAAGCTGAAACCGCGGCTCGGCTCATCGGTCCGCGCGGAGCGCGTGCGGGCGGCCGAGGCGCTCTGCCGTCTGGGCGTCCCGGAGGCGGCGCCTCAGCTCCTGGAGGCATCCCGAAGGGACAGCGAGGTTTCGCTCGTCGCGCTCAACGCCTTGCGCCGTCCGGAAGACTGGAAGAGGCTGGACCGCGAGTTTGCCGCATGGGAATTCATCCAGGACAGCTTCGAGGATCGGGTGCTCATGGGGCGGCTCGCGGGGCTTCCCGTGGCTGAGGACGGAGACTCCGACAACACGACGTTCTTCTCGTCGGTCGAAGCCGGCTGGGATTCGAAGCTCCGCGCCCTGGAGGGACAGAGCGAGGATTTCATCCTCGACGAGGACCGTCTCCGCGTACCGGGGCGGCCCGCCATCCGCCGCTTCTGGGAGGAGTGGTGGGAGAAGAAAACCAAGTAGCCGGTAGCTTGTAGCCCGGACGCCGCCCCCCTACAAGCCAGGAGCTACCCGCTCGTCTACCTCACCTCGAGCGTTCTCACCTCGCCCGTCTTCAGGTCGCAGGCGCGGATCAGGTGGTTGTTCGTGTCGGCGATGAAGAGGGTGTCTCCCGCGGCCGCCAGGCCGCTCGGCTCGTAGAAGCGCGGGGCCTTCCCGTCCTCGCGGCCCTTCTTGCCGTCGCCGAGGAAGGTCTTCACCGTGCGCGTGGCCGGGTCGCAGGTTTTGATCTTGTGGTTGTACGCGTCTGCCACGAAAAGCTTCCCCTGGTGCCAGAGGACGGCCAGCACGTGCTGCAGGCGCACGTCGTCGCCCGCCCCGTCCACGTCGCCGAACTTGAAGAGGCCCGTGCCCACGATCGTGCGCACGCCGCCCGCCGCCTCCAGGTCCACCTCGCGGACGCCGCTCACCTCGCTGTCGGCCACGTACATCTTGCCGTTGGCGATCGAGAGCCCGCTGGGCTGGTTGAAGGCCGCCTTCCCGTGGGGACCATCCGCGAGTTCCTCGCGCCCCGACCCGCTGAACGGCTCCAGGGTCCCCTTCGAGAGCTGGAGCGCCCAGATCTGGTGGCGGCCCGCCATCGCGATGAACAGCCGGTCGCCGTCTATGGCCAGGTCCCAGGGTGAATTGATCGCCACCTGGAGCGCCTCGCCGCCGGTCCGCGCGTAGCCCTGCTTGCCGGTCCCGGCGACCGTCTTCACCTTCTTCGCCTTGAGATCCACCTCCCGGACGCTGTGGTTCTCGCGGTCGCAGACCCAGAGCGTGGAGTCACGGAGCAGGATCCCCTGCGGCTCATCGAAGCGCGCGGCCGTGAAATCCCCGTCCTTGTGGCCCTCCATGGGCCCGCCGATCGTCTCCTGCACCTTCCCCGAATGGTCCGTCACGAGGACCCGGTGGTGCTTCGTGTCGGCGATGAAAAGGCGGTCGGGCGTGGCGATGATCTTGCCGGGGTACGCGAGGGGCCCGTCCTTGACCTTCGATTTCTCGAGACTGAACGTGAGATCCTTGCGGTCGATCTTGTCCTCGAACTTCTTGATCGTGGCGTCGATGGCCCGGACGAAGATCTCGTAGTTGCCCTCGCCCGAGGCGTGTCCCACGATGTCCCCCGCGGGATCTACCAGGGTGAAGTGCGGCCAGCCCTTCGCGCCATAGGCGTTGAAGATCGTGAACTCCGAGTCGTTGACCACGGGGTGCTCGAGGTCGTGGCGGAGGACCGCCTCCTTGATGCAGTCCGAGTCCTTCTCGTTCGTGAACTTGGCCGAATGGACGCCGATGACCACCAGCTCCTTCGGGTATTTCCGTTCCAGCTTCTTCAGCTCCGGAAATACATGCATGCAGTTGATTCAGCAGTAGGTCCAGAAGTCCAGGAGGACGATCTTGCCCTTGAGATCGGCCATGCGGACCGGCTTGTCGGTGTTGATCCAGCCCCTGCCGCCCTCGAGCTCCGGCGCCCGTCGGTCCTGCGGCGCGCGGGGGTCCGGGGCCGGGGCCGTCGCCCCTTCGGCTCCGCTCAGGGCAAGCACCACGCCGGCGATCGCGAGTCTCATCATGATCTTTCCCTCATGGCCCGGCCGATATATTACCTATACGCCGTGAGAACCGTCATCATCATCTGGATCCTCCTGTCGGGTTGCGCGTCCCGGGCCGCGGGATCCGACCCGAACGCGATGGTGCTCGCGGTCCTGCGCGAGTACCCCGTTGACGGCTCGTACGGCTACCATTGGCCGCGCTCCGGCCCGGAGGTCTCCTGGGACGGGACCACGGAGGAGTTCCACGCGGAAGCGGCCATTCCGCGATTTTCCTCGGATGGGTCCGCGAGCAGGGGCGGATCACAGGGCTCACCTACTGGTCGAGCCAGGCCTCCACGAAGGGCGTCGGGGAGGCCACGGAGCGCGTCGGAACCGCGGGGATCAAGCCCGACGAGATTTATCTGGCGCGCCTCGGGCGCCGCCCCAGGCAGCCCTGAGACGGACGGAGTGATTCATGATCGCGCGGGCCTGAAGAGGATGTTCACCCCGGCCGCGAGCTGGGAGACCCGGAAGCCGAAGGTGTTGACCACCGTCGTGGAAGCCCCGGCGTACAGACGGTCCCATGGATTCCCGATGAGCACTGCCACCACCTTGGGGCAGCTTGCCTGGAGCTGCTCCAGGAGCTTCCTCTGCCCGGCAAATCTGTGGGCGTCGAAGCAGAAATGCACCACCACGTCCATCCCGGCGGCCCACTCGAAGGTCAGGTCCAGCATGTCCCCGCCCGGCTGGATCGGGATCTCCAGCACGTCGCAGCTCGCGGAGTGGGCCTGCGCCCAGCCCTGCACGAGGGCCGCCGCGCCGCGGATCTCCTCGTCGATCACGACCCGGTCCGCGATGTCCCAGAGCCTGGGCACGAGGATGCCGGCGCGCAGCCCCTTCGCGATCGGGAGGAGCTTCTGGGGATCGGCCTCGATCCTGACGGCCTGCGACGCCACCATCGTGGCGAGCGACGCCCCCGCTCCGTCCTCCTCCTGGGAGAAGACCCGCGCGGACGAGGCCTGCTTCCTGCTGATGAGCGCCTTGAGGCGTTCCTGGCTTCTGACGAAGGCCTCCTTGGGGATCCGGTTCGACTCGAGGGCCGCCTTCACGCCCTTGAACGCCTTGCGCTGCACGTCGGGGTCGTGGGCGAGGACGAGGAGGTCGTTCCCGGCCAGGAGCGCGCGCACCGCCGCCTCCTCCGGGGAGACCGTCGCGAGCAGCGCCGGGGACGTGAGGTCCTCGCTGACGACGACCCCCTTGAAA
>JAHFOZ010000013.1:18916-23608 GCA_023261405.1 Planctomycetota bacterium | reverse complement strand
TGGGTGGTGGTGGGGGACATCCCGGCGATCAAGAAGGGCGACGCGAAGCGCCCCGCCACGCTCGCCGGGTTCGGCGCCGTGACGGACGTGCCGCTGGCCGACCCCTACACCCTGGAGCGGCCCGGACGCTGACGTGACGATCACGACTCGATGACGACGGGGCTGGCATGACGAACCCGGAACCGCTGAAGAACCTGGAGGGCCTGACCGGCCGGAGGGTCCGCGAGGACTACCACAAGGGGATGGACGCGGGCTCGCTCGCGCTCTCCATCGCGAACCACCTCAAGTACACGCTGGCCAAGCACAAGGGCGGAGCCACGCCGCTCGACCAGTACTGGAGCCTGGCGCTGGCGATCCGCGACCGCCTGGTGGACCGGCTGCTGGCCACCCAGGCCACCTACGTCGGGAAGGGCGTCAAGCGCGCCTATTACCTTTCGATGGAGTACCTCCACGGCAGACTGCTCCGGGACAGCGTGATCAACCTCGGGCTCGCGGAAGAGCTCCAGGAAGCCGCCCGGGAGCTGGGGTTCTCCCCGTCGGAGCTCATCGACGTCGAGCCCGACATGGGGCTCGGCAACGGCGGCCTGGGGCGCCTGGCCTCCTGCTTCATGGACTCGCTGGCGACGCTCCAGATGCCGGTCATGGGCTACGGCCTGCGTTACGAGTTCGGCATGTTCCGGCAGGTGATCCGCGAGGGCGCCCAGACCGAGGAGCCCGACTACTGGCTCCGCCTCGGAAGCCCCTGGGAGTTCGACCGCCCGGAGTTCATCTACCCGGTCAAGCTCTACGGCAACGTGGTCTGGGGCGCGTTCCCGGACGGCCGCCCGCGCCGCGAGTGGGTGAACGCGCAGGAGCTCTGGGCCCAGCCGAGCGACATCCCCGTCCCGGGCTACAACAACAACACGGTCAACGCGCTCCGCCTCTGGGCCGCGCGCGGGACGGACCTCTTCGACCTCGAGTACTTCAACTCCGGCGACTACATCAAGGCGATCGAGCGGCGCACCCAGAGCGAGACGATCACGAAGATCCTCTATCCGAACGACAAGAGCTCGCTCGGCCAGGAGCTCCGCCTCACGCAGGAGTACTTCCTCGCCAGCGCGTCGCTCCAGGACATCATCCGCCGCTTCCGCCGGGACAACGCGAGCTTCGACCTCTTCCCCGACAAGGTCGCCATCCAGATCAACGACACCCACCCCGCGATCGCGGTGGCCGAGCTCATGCGGCTCCTCGTGGACATCGAGGGCTTCGAATGGGAGAAGGCCTGGGGCATCGTCACGAAGACCTTCGGCTACACGAACCACACGCTCATGCCCGAGGCCCTCGAGAAATGGCCGCTCGAACTCCTGGGGCGCCTCCTGCCCCGCCACCTCGAGATCATCTTCGACCTCAACCACCGCTTCCTCCAGGAGGTGCTCCGCCACTTCCCCGGCGACGTCGACCGCATGCGGCGCATGTCCATCGTCGAGGAGGGGCGCGACAAGTTCGTCCGCATGGCGCACCTCGCGGTGGTGGGGAGCCACGCGGTGAACGGGGTCTCCGAACTCCACTCCAGGCTCCTCCAGTCCCGCCTCTTCGCCGACTTCGCGCAGATGTACCCGGGCCGCTTCAGCGCCAAGACCAACGGCATCACCCCGCGGCGCTGGCTGCTCAACTGCAACCCGGGCCTCGCCGCGCTCATCGGCGGGCGCATCGGCACGAAGTGGCCGGCGGACCTCGACCAGCTCCGCAAGCTCGCCCCGCTGGCCGACGACCCGGATTTCCGGCGCGAGTGGCGGGAGGTCAAGCGCCGCAACCGCGAGCGGCTGATCGACACGATCGAGGGCATGACGGGCCTCCGCCTGCCCGCCGACGCGATGATGGACGTCCAGGTGAAGCGCATCCATGAGTACAAGCGGCAGCTCATGAATCTGCTCCGGACCATCGACCTCTACCGGAGGATGCGCGAGCCCGAGGGGGCGCTCCTCCCGGCGCGCACCATCCTCTTCGGCGGCAAGGCCGCCCCGGGCTACGTCATGGCGAAGCTCGTCATCCGCCTGATCAACGGGGTGGCCGATGTCGTGAACCGCGACCCGCGCACGGGCGGGCGCCTGAACGTGGTCTTCCTGGAGAATTACGGGGTCTCCCTGGCGGAGATCATCATCCCCGGGTCCGATCTTTCGGAGCAGATCTCCACCGCGGGGATGGAGGCCTCCGGCACGGGGAACATGAAGTTCGCCCTCAACGGCGCGCTCACCGTCGGCACCCTCGACGGCGCGAACATCGAGATCAAAGAGGAGGTCGGGGACGACAACATCTTCATCTTCGGCCTCACGGCGGAGGAGGTCGCCCGCGTCCGCACGGGCGGCTATGACCCGCGCCGGGAGCTTGCCGCCAACCCCCGCCTCAAAGAAGTCCTCGACCTGATCGCCGAGGGCGCCTTCAGCGGCGGCGACCGCGAGCGGTTCCGTCCGATCCTCGACGGACTCCTGGGGGGAGACGGGTTCCTCGTGCTGAAGGATTTCGCGGCGTACACGGCCTGCCAGGAGCGGATCGACCGGGCCTGGACCGACCCCGACCGCTGGACGCGGATGTCGATCCTGAACACCGCGGGGATGGGGAAGTTCTCGAGCGACCGCACCTGCCTCGAGTATGCCCGCGAGATCTGGGGCGTCTCGGCCACGCCCGTGGACGTCTGACGGGCTGCCCGATTGACGATCTCCCCAATGACTCATCGCGCACTCCCCCCTTTCCCCCCCGGGGGGGGACGCCTGGGGGGGACCTGCAATGGTCTGATCGTCACTGGGAAAATGAGCAATCCCTGGAGGCTGCTCCCCGGGGTGGAACCGCAGGCCGCGGGGGCGGTATAATCACCCCCGCCCAAGGAGACCCTAAGATGACCGCGCTCCTCGTGCTCCTCTGCCTGGCGCAGCAGGACCAGACCGCCTTTCGGCAGGAGAAGGCGGACTACTTCCCCGCCTGGAAGGACTGCCAGGAGGCGGAGAAGCTCATCGAGTCCAATCCGCGCGGCGCCATCGAGAAACTGGACGCCATCATCGCCAACCCCAAGGTCGCGAAGAAGCTCGAATCCCGGCTGCGCATCCAGGAGGGGGCCTCCGAGTACACGGACTACGCCCTCTTCCTCCCGTACCAGTACCGCGCCCGCGCGAAGCTGGCGCTGGCGAGGAAGGCCGAGCCCGCCGCCGCGGAGAAGCTCTATACGGAGGCGCTCAAAGATCTCGAGGAATCCTCGGGCCGCGGGGTGGCCGCGAGCGGCGAGCTCCTCAAGACGGGACAGGCCGACCTGGCGAAGCTCCGCGCCGGCATGACCGCCAAGCCTTCCGACCCTCCGCCCAAGGAGAACCCCGTCGAGAGGTTCCGCCCCGGGTGGATCAAGCTGCTCGAGGAGCACCGGTTCAAGTCCGCCCGTGCGTACGTCGAGGCGGAAGGAAAGCCGCTCTCCGAGGCGGAGCGGAAGGCGTTCGTGGAGGAGACGGACAAGCGCTGTGGGACCTGGCTGGCCGACCAGGCGGAGGAGTTCCGCCGCCGCTTCCGCCGCCTGGAGTCCCGCAACGACCTGAGGGGGATGAGCGACCGGGCCTTCGAGGCGCTCTTCGCCGTGCCCGGCCCCGAGGAATCGACCCAGGGGGATCCGGCGCTCGACTGGGCGCGCGCGCATGTCGCCGCGTTCAAGGCGGTCCAGGCGAGAACCCAGACCGGCGACGTGCTCCTCCCGGCCGCGGCGGCCGCGGCGGGGCTCGTCAAGGGCGGGGAGAACCCCTGGTTCGTCACCACGGTCCTGCTTGCGGCGGCAGAGATCGCCGACGTGATCACCGGCACGGCCGGCAGCGTCCGGGACGCCCCGCGCGCCGAGCGGGAAAAGAAGCAGGCGGCCATGAAGGTCCTCCTGGACCGGTGGAAGGGGTTCGTGGCCGGGTTGGACCCGAAGTTCCTTGAACGCCATCCCGCCGTCGCCGCACATGGGGTGGACCTGGACAACAGATTCCAGGCGTTCCCCGTCGACCTCCCGGAACTCGAGAAGATCGACCTGGAGGTCGCCTTCGGAGCGGCTTCCCCCGGAGCGGAACTGGCGAAGACCGACGAGTCCCTGCGGGCGTTCGAGGGAAGGTCCGGCCTCTCCCGTGAATCTCGTCAGAGGCTCTTCAGCGCCCTGGTCTCCGTCACCGCGCTGCGGGCGCTCTTCGAAGGGAAGAGCGAGGAAGACGCGGCCACAGCGGCCAGCCCCTGGCGCCAGAAGCTGGCGGAGGCGGGCGGCCCGTTGGAGCCAACGAAGTTCGGCCCGCGCGTCGAGAAGGTCTTCGCGAAGCTGCGTTAGTCAGGGCAGGGGGCCGAACGAGAGCGCGGCGTCCTGCATGCGGCCGCGGACGAGATAGGTCCCGCCTTCCTTCAGGTCCTTCGCGGCGATCGCCACCTTCTTCTCGCCGAGCTGGGGATGCCGGAGCGTGATCTCGTAATCCCCGATCTCGAGCTCCCCGAGGACCAGCGGCGTGTGGCGCTGGGGGGGAAGGGAGAATTCCGCGCCGTTCTTCACGATCTTCGAGACCTCGGCGAAGGGGCCCACCGCGAGGCGGACCGTGAACGTGCCCCTGAACCCCGCGATCTTCGCCGCGTCCGACCGCGCCTGGGCGATGCGGTCGTGCGCCGGCTTCAGGGTCTCCACGCCGGCGAGCGAGGCGGTCAGCACCTCGCACCAGG
>JAHFOZ010000013.1:17456-18906 GCA_023261405.1 Planctomycetota bacterium | reverse complement strand
AGGAGGCGATGTGGGCGGCGCGGGAGCGGTCCTTCCCGGCCGTGCGGACGGCGTCCGCGGCGGCGCGGCTCTGCTCATTAAACCATTCCTCCACGTCGGCCGCGTCGCGCAGCGCGGCCTCGGTGCCCATGGCGAGGATCTGCTTCTTCGCGCGCCCCGCGAGCGCGGCGTCGCCGGTCTTCCAGTCGTCGAAGTGGAGCAGGCGGCGAAGCGGGAGCCAGCCGTTGAGCCACTCCTCCGCGCGCTTCCGGGCCAGTTCCTCCGGGCTCGGGCCTGGGTCCACGGGCCGGACGGGCGGCTGCACGGGGGGCTGGACCGGCGGCTGGACGGGAGGGGTCGGCTGGATGACGACAGGGGGAGGAGGAGGCGGGCGCAGGAAGTACCATCCCGCCCCGCCGCCGCCCAGGACCAGCAGGGCGGCGAGGGCGATCCAGACCCCCATGCCGGACGGGCCGCGGCCGGCGGTCACCGGGGCCGTGGCCTCGATCTGCTGATTGGAAAGGAAGCGCTTCAGGTCCTCCGCCATCGCCGCGGCGCTGGGATAGCGCTGGGCCCTGTCCTTCGCCATGGCCTTGAGGATGACGGTTTCGATCTGCGCGGGGATCTCGGGGACGATCTTCCGGGGTGCCTCGGGCTCGTCCCGGCAGACCTTCATGATGATCTCCATGGCGCTCCGGCCGATGAAGGGCTGCTTGCGGCAGAGGACGGTGTACATCGTGGCGCCCAGGGAGTAGACGTCGCTGCGCCCGTCGATCTGGTCCAGGTGGCCCTGGGCCTGCTCGGGGGGCATATAGGCCGGTGTGCCCATCACCGACCCCGAGACGGAAATGGAGCTCTCCGCCTGGAGCGACTTGGCGAGGCCGAAATCCATGACGTAAGGCCACTTGTCGCTCGTGAGCATGATGTTCTGGGGCTTGAGGTCCCGGTGGACCACCCCGCCCTTGTGCGCGGCATCCACGCCCTGGCAGACCTTGACGAAGAGGTCCACGACCTCCGGGAGCGAAAGCTGCGCGCCGGCGAGCGTCGTGCCGTCGATGAACTCCATCGCGAGATAGTGCCGGGCCTGCTGCCCGGCCTGCGTGGCCTCCGCCACCCCCACCTCGTAGATCGGCGCGATGTTCGGGTGGCGCAGCCGGGCGGCAAGCTTCGCCTCGCGCTGGAACCGGATGACGTCGTCCTCCTCCGAGACGAGGAGAAACTTGATGGCCACCCAGCGCGTGAGCTTCCGGTCCCAGGCCTTCCAGACCGCCCCCATGCCCCCCTTGCCGATCTGCTTGACGAGCACGTACTGGTTGAGCTGCTTGGCGGGGTCCTCGGCGAAGGGGAGGGCCTCCGCGGGGAGCTCGTCCAGGCGCGAGGCGCCGAGCACCGTCTTGGCGCTCCCGCTCCCGGAGGAGCCCACCGTCGACTTGGACGACGGGGGCCTGGAGGACGCGGGCTTGGCCGCCGA
>JAHFOZ010000013.1:0-17446 GCA_023261405.1 Planctomycetota bacterium | reverse complement strand
GGGGCCCGAGGGGGGCAGGGGGATCGTCTCGCCCGGATCGTCCATCATCCGCGGCCGATTATAGCCCCGCCCTTCGCGGGGGGCAACACAGATCGCGGGAGACGCGCGAGCTTGTGCCCGTGGCGGGTAGCTTGTATCGCGGGTGCCCGCTACGAGCTACTGGCTACAAGCTCTCAGCTGGGGCCTATTGCAGCTTGACCTGGATGGTGCCCGTGGGAAGCTGGACCATCGAGTTCTTGTCGATCGGCTTCCGCCGCTTGATGCGGCGGCCGCGGTACATCACGCCGTTGGAGCTCTGGAGGTCGAAGACCCAGAGCACGCCCTCGACGACGGCGAAGGCCGCGTGCGTGCCCGAGAACATGCGGTCCGGGATGACCGTGTTGCACTCGGGGGCGCGGCCCACCACGTGCGTCTCCCCCTCCTTGATCTCGATGGTCTTGTTCACCTGCGGGTGCTCCAGGACCAGGGCGTATTTCTGGTGCTTGGGCATGGCTTCGACCACGAACATCGTGGAGTCGTCCTCCGCCCCCGAGTCGGGACGGATGGTCACGTCGGTCATCGGGTTGGGGTTCGGGCGCCGGTACACGTACGAGTACTTGTTGAAGCCCTTGAAGACCTCCGGGCCGTGCGAGACGTAGCCCTGCCGGTCCTCCGCGGCCATCGTCGCCCAGGACTCGGCCGTGACGCAGGTCTCGCAAGCCCCCGTCACGGTGAGGAGCCGCGCCGAGAGGTTCACGCTGTTGCCGTGGATGTCGCCGTCGCCGTGGAAGATCTCCCCCGTGTGGGCCGCGATCCTCACGAAGATGTCCTGGCGCTGCTCGCGGGCGATCACGTCGCAGAGCAGGTGGATGTCCCGGGCGCAGCGCACCGCGCCGGGGGACTCCTCGAACGTCAGCAGGAGGCCGTCGCCGGTCGACTTGATGAAGCGTCCCTTGTACTTGGGGAGGATGTCCTGGACCTGCCGGTCCAGCTTCCGCACGGTGTCCACGGCCACAGTGTCGGAGACCTTGGAGTACATCTTCACCGAGCCCACGAGATCGGTGAACATGACGGTCTGGACGCTTGTTTCCACGAATAGGGACTGTACTAAAAAAACGGCTGGCGACAAGAACTTCTTGATGGGGGCGCACTTCCCCCGGATGCAGATTCGCGAGGGCTTCGGATATAATCACCCGTCGCTATGGAATTTCTGGGCGGATGCCGCATCCTGGGCGAGATCGGCCGCGGCGCCGTGGGCACCGTCTACAAGGCCGAGCGGTCGGGCCAGGTCGTGGCGCTCAAGGTGCTCGAGGAGCGCTGGTCGAAGGACTCGACCGTCACCGACCGCTTCGTCCAGGAAGGCATGATCATGTCCCAGCTCAGCCACCCGGCGATCGTGAAGGTCATCGACGTCGGGCGCGACCAGGGGAGGTTCTACCTCGTCCTCGAGTACGTCGAGGGCCCCTCCTTCGCGCGGGCCCTCCAGGCCCGGGCGTTCACCCCCCGGGAGATCGCCCAGATCCTCGCGCTCATCGCCCGCGCGCTCCACCACGCCCACCGGCGGGGCATCATCCACAGCGACATCGTCCCCGGGAACATCCTCCTCAAGAGCGACGGCTCCCCCAAGCTCGCCGACTTCGGCATCGCCCGCCTCCGGGGCGAGGTCTGGAAGTCGGGGATCACCGCCGGGACCCCCGTCTACATGAGCCCGGAACAGGCCGCGGCGATGAGTGACGTGATCGACGGCCGATCCGACGTCTATTCATTGGGGGCCGTGCTCTACGAGGCGGTCACGGGAAGGCCGCCGTTCACGGGACGCTCCGTGCAGGAGGTACTGGAGAAGGTGGCGCGGTCGTCGCCGCCCCTGCCCCGCTCGGTGGAATCGACCGTGGACCCCGGACTGGAGAAGATCATCGTGAAGGCCATGGACAAGGATCCGGCGCGGCGGTACTCTACCGCGAAGGACCTCGCCGACGCGCTCGACGTCTGGGCGCGCTCCTCCGAGGACTGGAATTCGATGCTGCCGTCATGAGCAAGCTGGTCGCGCTCGAAGGGCCGCTCCGCGGGAAGGTGTTCGACGTCACGGAGCTCGCGTCCATAGGGCGGGGCGAGACCTGCGCCGTCCGCCTCGAAGGGCGCCACATCTCCCGGATCCACGCCCGCATGGAGAAGCGGGGCGACGCGATGTTCATCAAGGACAACGGGAGCCGGAACGGCATCTTCGTCAACGGCCAGAGCGTGAAGGAGGCCGGCCTTCGTCCCGACGACCAGCTCGAGATCGGCGAGCATCTCCTCGTCTTCGACCCCACCCGGGACCCCGCCACGCTGCACCGGGCCGCGGCGACGGTGATCGAGTCGCTCACCGACCCCTTCGTCCCCGGGCCTCCGGACGAGCGGGACGCCAAGGTCCCCGGCGTCGCGGCCTCCCTCATCGCGATGGAGAACGAGAAGGAGATCGCCCGGGCCCTCCTGGAGGCGCTCCGCCTGGGGATCTCCGCGGGGCGCGGGTTCGTCATGATCGTCGATGCTGAGGGTGAGCTGAAGCCCGCCGCCCGCAAGGCCCCGGCCGGGGACGAGGAGTTCTTCCTCTCCAACGTGCTCTACCACGCGATCTCCCAGGAGCGCCGCTCCGTGATCGCCTCGGACCTCGGCCGCCGGCAGCCCACCCTCGGGAAGCCCGTGGGGATCCTCGCCGTCCCGCTCGCCACCAAGGGCGGGTTTCTCGGCCTGGCGTACCTCGACGCGCGGATCCCGGAAGGGGAGACTAAGGCCTCCTTCCGCTCCGCCGACCTCCGCTTTGCCGCCATGCTCGCCGCCTTCGCCTCGATCCGGCTCTCCCAGATCCGGAGGATCCCGGCGGCTGCGAAACTGGGAGAGAAGCCGCTCGGCGAGATCGTGCTGGCGTTCGAGCGCGAATGCGTGATCGAGGTCCTCCGCCAGGTGAAGGGCGACCTCGCCCTGGCCGCGCCGCGTCTCGGCCTGGACAAGGCCGCGTTCGACGCCAAGCTCAAGGCCCTCGAGCTCATGTCCACCCCTAACCCGGTCGCCGCCCCCGCCTCGCCCTCCGTAGCCTCGGCGAAGGAGGGGTCGCCCTCCGCAGCTTCAGTGAAGGCCGGGCCCGCCCCCCCCGCGCGCCCGAAGCCGCCCCCGCCCCCGGCCACCTGGAACTCCGTCCAGACCTGAACCCAGCACCCGAGGCAGGATACAATAACGGACGCACCTCCCTCGTTTCGAGCATAGGTGTCGGAGGATCCCCCATGAGGCTACCGCTGCTCTTCCTTCTCATGGCCGCAGTCCCCCAGGACCCCAAGTTCTCCGGTCCCCAGAAAGGCGAGAAGACCGGCGCGTTCAGGGTCTTCGACGTCGGCGCCCGCAAGGAGGTCGACTACGTCGCCGAGTGGAAGGGCGCGCCCACGCTCCTCGTCTTCATCCACGAGCTCTCCCGGCCCGCCGCGCAGCTCATGCGCGCGCTCGACGACACCGGACAGATCAAGCAGGTCCGCGGCCTCAAGACCCTCTTCGTCTCCCTGTCCGAGGACCGCGACGGCGCCGAGCGCCGCCTCCCCCAGGTCATCCAGTCCATCCAGCTGAAGAGCCCCGTCGGCGTCTCCGTCGACGGCAAGGAGGGGCCCGGCGCCTACGGGCTCAACCGCGAGGTCATGATGACCGTCCTCGTCTCCCGAGGGGACAAGGTCGCCGCCAATTTCGCCATCGTCTCCCCGAACGAGACCGACGCGCCACGCATCCGGGCCGCGGTGGACGAGGTCCTCAAGGCCGCCGCGCCGGAGCCCCCCGCGGGGACGCCCGAGGAACTCCGCGCCGAGCTCGCCCGGCTCCGCGAGGAACTGCTCGTCCTCAAGGAGGAGCTCGCGGCCCTCAAGATGCAGGCGGCCCGGACCGGGCCCGCCCCGCGCCGCATGGACGCGCCGCCCCCCGGCCCCGAGCGGCCCAAGGAGGACGAGAGGCTCGTGAACCACTGCCGGCGGCTCATCCAGAAGCAGGCCACCGAGGAGGACATCGCCGCCGCCGTGAAGGACATCGAGGCCTACGTGGCCGCGAGCGACGACCTCAAGCGCCAGTACGCGGGAATCCTCGGCCGCGTCCTCGACCTCAAGTACGGGAACGAGACCGGCCAGGCCGCGATGCGGCAGCAGCTCGAGAAATACAAGAAATGATCGCCGCGGCGGCCCTCTTCGCCCTGGCTGCGGCGCAGGAGACGGACTTCCCCAACGACGTCCTCCCGCACCTCACGCGCCTGGGCTGCAACTCCGGGAGTTGCCACGGGTCGGCCACCGGGCAGAAGGGCTTCAAGCTCTCGCTCCTCGGGTACGACGCCGGGCATGACTGGCGTGCCATCACCCGCGAGCTCCGCGGCCGGCGCGTGGACCTGGCCGAGCCTGAGAAGAGCCTCGTCCTGCGCAAGCCCCTCCGCGAACTCAAGCACGGGGGAGGGAAGCTGATCGAGGCGGACTCGGAGGCGCACCGCGTCCTCCTGGGCTGGATCCGCGCCGGGGCCCCGTTTCGCGGCCCGAAGCCCGCGGACCTGGTACGGATCGAGGCCGAGGTGGGCCGCGTCACGGCGCACTACTCCGACGGCTCCTCGCGCGACGTCACCCGCCTCGCCCTCCTGGCCTCGAACGACGATGCGATCGCCGACGCGGACGGCACGGTCAAGTCCCCTGGCGAGACGTCGATCATGGTCCGCTACGGGGGGCACGTCGCCGCGGTCAAGGTCGGGAAACCGTTCGGCCCGGCCACGAGGATCGCGGGCCGGAAGAACCAGGTGGACGACCCCATCGACGCAAAGCTTTCCGCCTTCGGGCTCGAAGCCGCGGGTCCTTGCGACGACGCCGCCTTCCTCCGCCGCGCCACGCTCGACGCACTCGGACGCTTGCCTGCGGTCGAGGAGGCCCGCGCGTTCGACGGTGACCGCGATGTCCTGGTGGACCGGCTCGTGGGGGGCGAGGAGTGGGTGTCCTACTGGACCTATCTCTGGTCGCGCCTCCTCGAGGCGAAGACGCCCGAGTTTCGCGCCTGGGTCCGGACGCGGATCGGCGGCCGCTACGACGCGCTGGTCCGCTCGCTGCTCGTGGACGAACCTCATCTGTACCTGGGCCGGGACGATCCGAAGCGGCTCTCGGAGACGGTGGGCCAGATGTTCCTCGGCGCGCGCTGGGCCTGCGCGCAATGCCACAATCATCCGTTCGAGCGCTTCAGCCGCCGGAACTACTACGAGATGGCCTCCTATTTCGCGCGGGTCCGCGTGAGGGGCGGGAAGGTGGATCTGGAGCCGCGCGGCGAGCTGGAACTCGAGGGGAAGGCGGTCCTTCCGCCCTTCGGGTCGAGCGTCGATCGCCGCGACGACCTGGCCGCCTGGGTGGTCGCCAATGACGCCTTCGCGCGAGCGGCGGCCAACCGTGTCTGGGCGATCCTCATGGGGAGGGGCCTCGTGGAACCGGTGGAGGACCTCCGGGCCTCGAACCCCGCGACCCACCCGGAGCTCCTCGACGCGCTCGCGCGCGAGTTCCGCAGGGACTTCTCGATCCCGAACCTCGTGCGGCTCGTCATGAAGTCGGCCGCTTACGCGCGGAAGCCGGGGAAGGACGACCCGTTTTACGGCGCCCGCGCGGTGAAGCCCCTCACGGCCGAGGTGCTCGCGGACGCCATCGTCCAGGCCACGGGCGGAGGCGTCCCGCGCGCTATCGACGCGCTCGAGAACCCGCACCCGCTCCTCGCGGGACAGAGCCTCGCGAGGACGCTCAACCTCATGAACGGCGAGTGGCTCAACGGGCGGCTCCGGGCGGAGCCCGTGGAGACGCTCTACCTGCGCACGCTCTCCCGCTCGCCGAGCCCGGAGGAGCGTGCGCAGTGGTCGGGGAAGGACGAGGACTACCTGAAGGATCTCCATTGGGCCCTGTTGAACTCGAAGGAGTTCGGGAGCAACCACTGATGTGCACGCGTCGGCAGTTCCTGGTGGGCTCGGTCTTCGGGCTCACCCTTTCGGACGCCCTGGCCCACGCGAGGGGCGCGCGGGCGAAGTCCTGTATCCTCGTCTGGCTGAACGGCGGCCCGAGCCACCTCGACATGTTCGACCTCAAGCCGGACGCGCCCATCGAGGTCCGCGGGCCCTTCAAGCCCGGAAGGACGCCGCTCGACGGCGTGCGCGTCTCGGAGCACCTGCCCCGCATCGCGAAGCGGCTGGACACCGCGACGCTGATCCGCTCGCTCACGTCGCCGGAGGGGAACCACGACCGCGCGACGCATCATCTGCTCACGGGATACCGTCCCACGCCGGCGCTGGCGTATCCCGCGCTGGCGTCCGTGGCGGCCCGCGAGTTCGGCGTGGGGAAGGCGCTGCCCAATTCGATCGCGATCCCCGTCCCGCCGCCCGGGTCGGGGGCGGGGTATCTCACGGCGGCGTTCGACCCCTTCTCCGTGAACTCGGATCCCTCGCGCGGATTTCGGGTGAAGGACCTCGATGCGCCCGTGCCGGAGGACCGCCTGGAGCGCCGCAAGGCGATGCTCGCGGCGGTGGACCGCTTCGCGCGGGGCGTGGAGGAGCTGCCCGGGCGCGACACGTTCCTCGAGCAGGCGTTCGGCCTCGTGACGTCGCGCGAATCGCGCGCGGCGTTCGACCTCGAGCGGGAGGACCCGAAGTCGCGCGCGCGCTACGGCGGGTCGCGGATCGGCCAGTCCTGTTTGTTGGCGCGGCGGCTGGTGGAGGCGGGGGCGAGGTTCGTGACGGTCAACGACGACGGCTGGGACACGCACGACAACGCGTGGAACCGGCTGGCGGGCACGTTCAACCAGGGGAAGGTGGTCTACCGGGGCAAGCTGCCGGACCTCGACGAGGCGGTCTCGGCGCTGCTCGAGGATCTCGCGGACCGAGGTCTCCTGGAGTCCACGCTCGTGGTCGTCATGGGGGAGTTCGGCCGGACGCCGAAGCTCAACTCGATCGGCGGGCGGGATCATTGGCCGCGGGCCAACTCGGTGCTCCTGGCCGGCGGAGGCGCCAAGCGCGGGCAGGTGGTGGGCGAGACGGACGCGTTGGGCGAGCTCCCGGCGCTGCGGCCGGTGATGCCGGAGGACCTGCTCGCCACGGTCTACCATCTCCTGGGGATCGACGCGGGGAAGGAGTACCGCACGTCGACGGGCCGCCCGGTGAAGATCCTCGAGGGCGGCGAGGTCATCCGGGAGGCCCTCGCGTGATCGCGGTGCTGCTCTCCATCACGGCCCTCGCGTGGGACGGGGACTGTCTCTACGTGGCGCGCCCGGGGGGCGTGGACGTCTATCGGGATGGGAAGCTGGTCGGGGCGCTGGGCGACGATCGACGCGCCGTGATGGCGCTCGCGGTGCACGGGCGGCGGGTGGCGGAGGGCGGCGGACGTGCGGGCGAGAAGGGCGAGGTGCGGGTCTGGGAGGGAGGGAAACTGCTCTTCCGCCTGGAGGCGCACACGGACATCGTCTACCGGCTGGCGTGGAGCGCGGACGGCACGAAACTGTTCAGCGCGGGCGGGGACCACCGGGTTGGCGTGATCGACGTCGCCGCCGGGCGGGCGGAGGAGTTCCTGGAAGGCCACACGGGGCCGGTCCTCGCGCTGGCGTGCCGGGGCGACGTTCTGGTGAGCGCCGGGGCGGACCGGACGATCCGCGTGTGGAAGGACCGGAAGCTCGTGCGCACGATCGCCAACCACGGCGACGCGGTCCACGCGCTCGCCTTCTCACCCGACGGGAGGTATCTCGCCAGCGGTTCGGCCGACCGCACGGTGCGGGTCTGGCAGCCGGAGATCGGGCGTCTCGTGCGGATCGTGCGGGGCCACGAGGGCGCGGTCACGGATCTGGCCTGGACGGAGAAGCACCTCGTCTCCGCCTCGAGCGACGGCCTCGTGCGGCTGATCGCCCCGGACGACGTGACGATCGAGAAGGTGCACGAGGGTCACGGCGACTGGGTCCACGCGGTCTGTCCCGCCGGCGATCTGCTCTACTCGGGGGCTGCCTCGGGCCCGCTCCGCTCCTGGCGTTGACATTCCAGCGCCGCGATTTCGTTAACATGCTGGGGGGAAATAAAAAAGGCCGAAACGGGGGAAGGTGTTTCGGCCTCAAGGAGAGAGGGTTTGTTGCACCCTTCACTCTCCAGTATCACCCCCCCTAGTGACAGCTTAGGACACTGGGAAGGGGGGTGTGACAAAACACTCCGTCCGCTTTATGGTCGGGTGGCGCAGGGCGCTGGACGTCAGCTACTTGCGGCGGTCGAGGGCGCCCTTGGCGTAGCGATACCAGGAGGACGCGAAGTATTTCTTCACGATCTCCTCGTATTTCTTGTAGCCCTCGTCGCGACGCTGGGACTGGAAGTCCTGGCGCGCGCCGAAGAAGAGCTCCTCGGCGGGCTTCTCATGCTGCTCGCGCAGCTTCCGGTGGAACTCCAGGACCCCCTTGGCCGCGTCCGAGGACTCGAATTGCGAGCGGAACTTCACGAAGTCCGCCACCCAGGAGTCGTCCTTCGAGGCCTTGATGAGCTTCTCCACCTCCTTGACTTTGGCGCCGGCCTCCTTCTCGATGGCCTGCTGGAGCGACTTGATTTTCGCGCCGTACTTCTTCTTGGCATCGAGGTCGCGGGCGCGGAGGAGCGCGGCGCCCGCATCCCGCCACTCCCGCGCCGCGAGCTGCTTCTGGGCGAACTCCAGCATCGCCTCCGGGGTCTCGGCGGTCATCGCCTCGAGCCAGCGCACCGCGGGCTCGACCGGGAGGAGCGCGAACATGTGGGCCGCCTCCTTGTCCGCGAAGAGCCGCACGGCGGGGAAGGCGTCGTCCTCGAACGACTCGTGCGCCGACTTCCCCATGCTGAACTCCACCACCGGATCATTCTCGGCGTGGACGATGGCGATCGCACCCTTGCGCTGCTGCGCGCGCAGCTCCGGCTTGTCGAACGCCGCGGGCTCGCACTGCATGAGGAGGCCGCACGAGACGGGGAACGCCCCCGCGAAGAGGTCCGGGTAGTTCATGTAGAGGTTGTAGGAGAGGAATCCGCCCTGCGAGTGGCCGCCCACGAGCACCTTCGAGATCGCGAGCTTCGTCTTCAACTCCTGGACCGCTTCCGAGACCAGCGCCGGGCTCTCGCGGTCGGTGCCGGGATACCCCTTGTACTTGCTCTTCCCCATGAAGTTGACATACGTGTAGTTGAACGCCGGGTCGTCGTCCGGCGAGCCCTTGACGCGGTTCTCCCCGTTCACCCCGATCAGGATGTAGTCCTCCGCGAGCTTCGGCCAAGCCTGTGCAAGGGTGTGGACGTAGGCCTTGGAGTTCATGTTCGAGCCGTGGAGGATCAGGATCGCCGGCATGGGCCTTTTCGAGTCGTGCTTCGCCGGGACGCGGACGTGCCAGGTGACCCCGCTCTTCGCCGTGCCGTCCAGGATCTTCCCCCTGGGGAACTCCTGCGCCGGGACGAGGAGCGCGAGCGCGGCCGCAAGCGTGAACTTCATGGCGGGTCCTCCACGGAGGGAGTGTAGCACGGCGGGGAGGCGGCGGTCGGCTGAAGCTACTTCAAGGCCCCCGTCCACAGGAGCGCCGGGTCGATGCGGACCGCGCGCGCCCGGCAGCGCCGGCAGGTGTGACGGCGCAGACGGTTCTTCCCGCCGCAGCGGGGACAGATCCAGAGGAGCTTCTTCATGTGCCACCTTCCACCGAACTCCAGTGCTTGCATCGAGCGAGCGGAGTTCCGGGGGAACTCCACGAGTCGAGATGGAGGGATCGCCCGGAGTCGAACCGGGTCTGCCTGGGCCACGGCCAGGCGTGCGAAACCGTCACACTCCGATCCCGTCCGAGCGGCTGGGGTCGCACCAGCATCGGGCCGTTATCAACGGCCAATTCTGCTGTTGAACTACGCTCGGTTCATCGCCGTCCTCCGCCCCCGGGGCCCCGGGGACGGGGGGAGGGCGCGGCAGCGGAGGATCGCACTCCGACTTCGACCTTGGCATAGTCGCGCGCTTCTCTTACGCCACAGCCGCAGCTGGGAGAGGAGGACTCGCACCTCCACAGCGGGGTTCAAGGCCCCGCGGCCTGCTGTTAGCCGATCTCCCACCGAAGATTCAATTCCGCTTCCCTCCGAAGGACTGCCAGCGCCGCCCGCGCTCCCGCAGCTTCGCCACGAGGAGCGACTCCCGGAGCGCCCTCCCGATGAGGTCCAGGCCCAGCACGGGCCAGACCTCTCCAGGTTCCACGCGCCGGTCGAGCCGGAGCGCCCGGCGCAGCGTCTTGTTCCTGTTCTTCGTCATGGTCGAACCAGAATGTCTCTGTCGTGATGGGGAAGGCGGATTGATGGGGCGCCGGCTACGGCCTGGCGGTTCGACTGCATGGACTCCCGGGCTCCCGCCGTGGGCGGAGAGTCAATGCGGGCTCACCCCTGGTCAGCCTCCAAGCCGAGCGCCTTGCCGAACTCCACGTCCCGCGCGAAATCGCCGAACTTCTTCAGCGGCTGGGAAAGGTCGTCCTTCCACAGCCTCTGCGCGCGTTCCAGGTCCACGTCCGCAGCCCGTCGCAGGAGGCCCAGCGCCTCCGTGCGTTTCCCCGCGGCCGCGGCGTCGCCGGCCAGGTTGAAGAGCGCCATGAAGCTCCGGGGATTCAGCTCCGCGGCCCGGCGCCAGTACGGCCGGGCCTCGGCGCTCTCCCCCCTCGCGTACACGAACGAATCGCCCGCCGCGAGCTGGAGCGCGTCGCTCTCCGGGAACCGTTCCACGCCCTCCAGGATGAGCTCATGCGCCCGGTCGAAGTGCTCCAGCCGCATGTAGGCGTCCCACGCCGACTGGTAAAGGTCCGGCGTCGCGTGGCCCAGGCCGAGCGCCTGCTCGAACGCGCGGGCCGCCTCGGAGTACTCCTGCCACAGCAGCATCAGCTTCCCGATCGCCTCGTGCGTCGGGCCGTACGTGTCGTCGATCTCGAGCGCGCCGTTGAGCAGCTCGTGCGCGCGGTCCAGCTTCCCTTCCGCCATCAGGCTCCGGGCCAGGGCCGCGAGCGCCTCCGCCTTCGGGGTCCAGTTGAGCGAGCGCTCGAAGTCCGCCCGCGCCTCCCGGGTCTTGCCCCGCTTCTCGCGCGACTGCCCGCGCCGGAGCAGCACCTCCGCGATCTGCGGCCGGATCTCCCCGGCATCCGGGTACTTTTCCGAGAGGTGCAGCAGGTCACGAAGGGCCTCGTCGTACTTCCCCTGGTCCAGAGTCCGGCCCACCTTCCTGAGGACGCGGGTGACTTCCCCTTCGCCATTGGGTTTCGCCATGGGGTCTCCTATCAGTAAGGACGACTCCACCCGTCGCGACGTTAGACCGTTCTAGTGTACTCCATCAGTGGAAAACCCGGGCGTTCCGGGGAGATCGAACAAGCCCCCCCGGAACACCCGACCCCATCAACGCTCGCGGGAAACTAAAAAGCCCGAGGCTGCAACCCCTCGGGCCTGCCGGAACGGCTCGGCAGGCTAGCCGGGGGCGATCTCCATCGCATGGGGGAAGGATCGGCAACCTTGGTCTCGCATCTCAATCCCTCTAACCCGCAGGACGCGTCCAGGTTCATGAGATTCGACGCGCCTCTGCGATTTTTCCCCGAACCGCGCGCCGCCCTCCCGGTTCAAGCAGGTACATGACGAAGATCCGGATCCCGTCCGGGCGAGCGTCGGGGGTCGGCATCCTGGCCGACTTCGGCGGCGACCCGGCCTCGGAGGTGACCCCGATGTGAACTGGAGTCTTTCACCGGGACGACGACCCTCGAGGCCCCCAGGACCTCGGGGGTTTTTCTGTTTATGGGACCGGACGTTGAGCGCGAATGGATCGCGGCGGAACTCATGGAGGGCCCGCCGCGGCGGAAAGATAACCCGGGCCGCGAGAGACGTCCCCGACTTCGGTGGTTCGTCGTCCTGCCTCTGGCACTCGCGGCCCTAAAACTTGCGGGCTGCCCCGGGACCTGCGGGTCGGCCCGGCGTGAAGCGACCCCCAGGGAGGCCGCGATCGTCGCGGTCTCCGTCGCGGAGGCCCCCCGGCCCATCCTCCCTGACCGGCGGGGCCTCCGCTTTCCCCCCAAGGCTGTATTCTTGAGAGGCTGGCTATGACGTCACGAGTGGACCGCGGGTTCGTCCTGGAGTCGTTCTCCCATCCGGTCGCGATCGAGGGCTATTCGCGCGCGGTGGCGGAGATCGGGCTCTGGGAGTCGGAGAAACTCTTCTTCCGCCGGCACCTGCCGGTCGAGGGCCTGCTCCTCGATCTCGGGTGCGGGGCCGGCCGGACCACGTTCGCGCTCCGGGGGCTTGGGTACGGGAAGATCGTGGGGCTCGATCTCACGCCGGTCCTGGTGCGCGAGGCCATGGGGCACGCCGCCCGGTCGGGGGTCTCCATCCCCTTCCGCGTGGGCGATGCGTGCTGCCTGCCGTTCCCCGATCGGACCTTCGCGGGATGCCTCTTCTCGTTCAACGGGCTCATGGGGATCCCGCGCCGGGCGGAGCGGGTCCGGGCGCTGGCCGAGGTGCGGCGCGTGCTGGCGCCGGGCGGCGTCTTCGTCTTCACGACGCACGACCGCGACGCGGCCGTCGAGTGGCGCGCGGAGTGGGAGGCCGAGCGCGGGCGCTGGAGGGAAGGCCGGCAGGACCCGAGGCTCCACGAATTCGGCGACAAGGTCTTCGAGGACGCGGGCCGGGAGTACTTCATCCACATCCCGGCCAGGAAGGAAGTCCTGGAGGGTCTCGCGGAAGCGGGGCTGGAATGGATCGAGGATGCCTGGCGTCCGGCGCTGGCGGCGGAGCCGGAGGCCGTGACCCGGGCGAGCGTGGACTGCCGCTTCTGGGCGGCGCGGAGAACGGCATGATGATGGGCGTGGGCGATTTTCTCAAGGGGCTGACCCTCCCGGGCCGGGTCCTCTTCGCCAAGGTGTGGGGATCTCACTCCCACAACACGGGCGGCGCGTACGACACCAAGTGGACCTACCCCCTGCTGCGCCTTCTGGGCGACGCGGCGCGCATCGCCCGCGGGGCGGAGCCGCCCGTGTGGAAGGAGGGCCCGAAGCGAGGTGGCGGCCATCGATGCCCTCAAGCCCTGGCCCCTGCCGGAGGAGGGCGACCGCGCCTGGCTGGACGGCTGGCTCCTGCGCGTGCGCGGGCTGCGATCGAAGGTCGGGGGCCCGTCGGGGCGAGCCCCCGCCGGTCCCGCTCCTACGGCTTCAGGTAGGCGTCCAGCTTCTTCCGCTCGTCATCGCTCAGGGGCTTCCACTCCACCTTCACGTCCGGCAGGGCCGACCGGAGGCGGTCGACGTCTTCCGCCGGGATGTCGATCCGGAGCAGTTCCAGCTTGCGGAGCTTCGGCAGGGACTTGAGCTGCATGAGGGCCTCGAGCGAGAGCCGCGCCTCGTCGAGCGTGAGCTCCTCGAGGGTTTTCAGGCGCGAGAGAACCTCGAGCGTCGAGTCGTCGAGGGAGGCGGCGTTGGAGGCGCCGTCCCAGCGGCGGAGGCGCTGGCCGAGGCGGAGGACACGGAGGGCGGGGAGCTTTTCGAGCGAGCTGTTTCCGGCCTGCGTCTGGTGCGTGTGCCAAGTGCGGAACTCGCGGAGCTGTCCGATCTCGGCGATCGCGGCCATCCCCTTGTCATCGAAGCGAGTGCCCGCGACGGTGAGGCGCTCCAGCTTGGGCAGCGCCTTGAGCGCGGCGAAGCCCGAGCCGTCGAAGCCCTTGAGGTCGAGAGACGGGTGGAAGAATGCGATCGAGCGGAGGTTCGTGAGCACCGCGATCTGCGCGAGGCCGGCGTCGGTGGCCTGGAGGCCGTCGACCTGGAGTTCCTCCAGCCGGGTCAAGCCCGACAGCAGGGGCAGGGTCTCGTCATTGAGCCCCTTGCAGCCGCCATAGAGGGTGAGCGCCTTGAGATCCTTCAGGCGTCCGAGGCGCCGGAATTCGGCGTCGCCGAGCTTCGACGAGTCCTTGAACGAGACGCGGGTGACAGCGCCGCCGGTCTCGGTGACCTGGGCCCCGAGAGCGCGGAGTGACTCGGCGCTGTCGGGTTCCTGGGCGGCCAGCAGGAGCGTCAGGGCGGCGAGTCTCATGGGTCCCGAGGATAGGAGATTCCCCGGCGCGAGTCCAGCGCGGGCGGCCGGGTCAGGGCGTGGTGCGAATCCTCCCGGGCGCGACCCATTCGTCCCAGGCCTTCGAGTAGTCGTCGTAGTGGATGTAGTGTGGGCCGAGCTTCCCGTCCAGGACGACCGCGGGATACCACGTCCCCTTCCACTCGACCTGGACCCGGGTGTCCTTGGGGAACTGCGGGGGTACGACGGGGCGAATCCAATCCTTGCCGAGCCACTTGTCCCACGTCGCGTCCCACCCGACGTAGGCGACCTTCACCTGGCCCCGAACTTCCGGGAAGTGCAGGGCTAGGATGGGGCCCTAGGCGCCAAGATCTCGATATACCCATCCACCAGATCCGCCGGCTTGATCTCGCCGAACTTGTCGCTGCATCGAGAGAAGCCCGAGGCGGCCCCGGAATAGGGTATGGCATCTCCTGAGAAAGGCCCCGCAAGCCCAAGCAGCCATCCGTCCTTCTCCGCCCAGTGGCCCGGGGGCATCTGAAAGCGGAAGACGAGGAACCTGACTCGCTCCTTCCCGATCGGCCTCTCGACTTCCTCCACGAGTTCGATGCTGCGTGGAGCATCCTGAAACTCGTTGGGGTGCATGAGCCAGTAACAGAGGATTCCCTCGCCCTGAGACACGATGGATCGATCTTCCGGCGGGAACAGATCGAGCCGTTCAACATACTTCAGCATCTCGTAGAGCATAGGGCGGTATTGAGGCTGGCGAGTCAGCGCCGCGACCTCGTCCGGGGTGATCGCCTCCTTCCGGCCCAGCCTTTCTGCGAGAGGGTCTAGGGCCTTCAGGAGCTTCGCATCGCGCTGCCGCGCGCCGCGCCCGACCGACGTCCATCGCCACCCGATGAAGGCAACGATCACAATCCCGATGGCAGCAAGGACATATCCCATAGGCGACCTCGCCGGTAAAGTGAGCGGTCTGATCATACAAAGAGGAGTGAGCAGTGGGAAGGAGTGGTGAGGGGGAGGGTTGAGCCCGGACAAGTCCAGGAGGACCGAACCCTTCAAGAGCTGCCCGCGCGTGCCCAGGCGAGAGTGGCCGTGCCTTACCGTCCGAACGTCATCCTCCCCCGGGTCGGGATTCGCCGTCGTGCCGAGGGGCCCCCCGCGGCCCTCGACGTCCCGGCGAGTCCCCGGATAGAATGCGTGGACGCATGACCGGGATCCGGGAGTTCCTCTACCTCGCGGCGAGCGCCGGGAACCTCTTCCTCGCCCTCTTCGTGATTGTGCGGGCCCGGCGCGCCCGCGGGTCGCTCCCCATCGCGCTCCTCTGCCTCACGCTCTTCGTCTGGGACATCGCCGCGGCCGCCGTCCCCGCCGACTCGAGGGAATCGACCTGGCACACCATCCGGCTCCTGGGCTCCACGATGCCCCCGGCGCTCGCCTGGCACTTCGTGCTCGTCTTCATCCACCGCGAAGTCTCGCTCCGCCGCTGGACCTTCGTCCTCTATGCCGTCATGAGCGTCTTCATGATCGGGGCCGCCGGGGCGCTCCTCTCGCCGGCCCTCAAGCAGTTCGTGGATCTCCCGGCGTGGAACCTCGTCCACCTCGCCGTCCTCCTCCCCTTCCTGGTGGCCTCACTGGTGCTCGTCCGGAACCGGTATCGCGAGCTGGAGTCGCCCGCGGAGCGGAACGCGCTCCTCTTCGTCGGGCTTGGCATCGCCGTGGGGGCGTTGACGGGCCTCACGGACTACGCCGACCTGAACCACCGCCTCGGCGTGGGCCACCTGGGCAGCTTCCTCTGCACCCTCATCCTCGCCGGGACCATCCTCCGCCGCGACATCCTCGGGCAGCAGACCCCGCTGCGCCAGGCCGTGTTCGTCATCCTCCTCGTCCTCTCCGCCGCGTTCGTCCTCACCGTCTTCTCCCCGCGGATCCCCGGCCAGTGGGACGTCTTCCTCGTCGTGGCGGCCACCGCGGCCCTCACGGCGGTGGCGCTCTACCGACTCCTCTTCCTCCGGCTCTTCGAACGCGCCCAGCGCCGCGAGCGGCTGGCGATGATCGGCACCATGGCGGCCGGAGTCGCGCACGAGGTCAAGAACCCGCTCGCCGCCATCAAGGGAGCCGCCCAGTTCGTGCAGAAGGACCTCGAGGGCCGCGAGGGCCTGGCCGACTCCCGGGACTACCTCCAGCTCCTCGTGGGCGAGGTGGACCGCTTGAACGGCGTGGTCGAGTCCTTCCTCGTCTACGCGCGCCCCCTCGAGCCGCGCCTCCAGGACGTGCCGCTCCAGTCGCTGCTCGCGGACGTGGTGCGCCTCCAGTCGGCGTCGCTCCCTCCGCAGGTCCGGATCGAGACCGCCTTCGACCCGGAGCTCCCGCCGGCGTGGGCCGATCCGGCGCTCCTCACCACCGCCGTGGCCAACGTGCTGCGCAACGCGGTGGAGGCGATGGGGGAGAAGGGCGGCACCCTTTCGATCCGCACCCGCGGGGCCGCCTCAGCGCTGCGCTCGTTCGCGGCCGTGGAGATCGCCGACACGGGTCCAGGGATCTCGCGGGAGCACCGGGAGAGGATCGGTCAGCCGTTCTTCACCACGAAGGCCAAGGGGACCGGCCTGGGCGTGGCGATCGCGCTGCGCATCGTCGAGGCGCACGGGGGCGAGACGGTGATCGACGAGGTCCAACCCCACGGCTGCAGGTTTACGTTCCTCCTCCCGGTGCGGACCCTATAATGGCCGCGATGTCGAAAGTCCTCGTGGTCGACGACGAGCCGGCGATGGTCAAGGTCCTCTCCGGCTTCCTCGCCCAGGAGAAGATCCCCTGCGTCACGGCCCCGAACGGCGAGGCGGCGCTCCGCGTGCTCCACGCGGAGGACGTGGGCGTCATCGTCACGGACCTCAAGATGCCGGGCATCGACGGGTTGCAGCTCCTGGAGCACGCCCTCGCGATCGACCCCTCGCTCCAGGTGATCCTGATCACCGCGCACGGCACTGCGGAGGTCGGCCAGCGCGCCTGGGAGATGGGCGCGGCGGGCTACGTGCGGAAGCCCTTCGACCGCGACGAGATCCTCTTCGAGGTCCGGCGCGCGATCGACCGGCAGAAGGCGGGCGGCGAGGTGGCCGAGACGCCGGGCGACATGATCGGGCAGTCGCCCCTCATGAAGGAGGTCTACGCGCTCGTCGCCCGCGTGGCCCCGACGAGCTCGACCGTGCTCATCCGCGGCGAGAGCGGCACGGGGAAGGAGCTCGTGGCCCGCGCCGTGCACGACCAGTCGAAGCGCAAGGGCAAGCCCTTCATCAAGGTGATCTGCGCCGCCCTGCCGGAGACGCTGATCGAGAGCGAGCTCTTCGGCTACGAGAAGGGCGCCTTCACGGGCGCCGCGGCGTCCAAGCCGGGCCGCTTCGAGCTGGCGGACGGCGGGACGATCTTCCTCGA
>JAHFOZ010000374.1 GCA_023261405.1 Planctomycetota bacterium | reverse complement strand
GCGCGCTCCACTTCATCCGGCGGCACGCCTGCGAAGGGATCCACGTGGATGCGGTGCTTCGCGAGGTTCCGCTCTCCCGCCGGTCCCTCGAGCACCGCTTCCGGCGTCTCCTGGGGCGGACCCCGAAGGAAGAGATACACCGGCTCAAGATCGAGCGCGCCCGTGCCCTGCTCTCGGGGACCGACCTCAAGATTTCGCAGGTAAGCGACCAAGCCGGGTTCCACCAGCCGGCCTACCTGAGCGCTGTATTCAAGGAGGCGACCGGGGTCTCGCCGGGCTGCTTCAGGAGGCAGGCTCGCCGGGGGACGCCGTGAGTGACGGACATTTTCCCGGGCCGGCCGCTTCAGTCGGTGTCTAAAGGGGCAGTTGGAGGGAATCAGGATGAAGAGGAGCGGGATACTCGCCGGCGTGGTTGCCGCGCTGGCTTCGCTGGGCGCCGTGCCGCAGTCGGCGGAGCGGCCGTTGAAGGCCGTCATCATTCCCCAGGATTCCCCCACACACCATCAGGCCCAACTCCTGGGCGAGCTTGACCGCCGGGTATCGGAGAAGATAGAGATTGGCGATCTTACGATGACGCTTCGTCCCGATGCGAACGGAAAACTCGAGATCGACTCCAAGGGGGACGGGAAATTCTGGGTGCTCTCCAAGCGGGACGTGGTCAGCGTGCCGCTCAAGGGGGAGGGGGACAAGCCCAAGTCCCTCACGGCAAAGATCGAGTTCCGCCGCCTGCCCGACGGCACGTACGTCTACCGGAATCAGACGGTCCTGCGGGTGCAGGTGGAGGCCGAGCAGTTCGTGATCGTGGACGCCAATGCGAACGGCATCTACAACGAACCCGGCGTGGACGGCATGGCGTGGCAGAACGAGACCTGGCTCTACCCGCTCCCGGGTCCCGCCGAGCGCTGGTGTTCGGCGACCATGGAATTTTCCGGCATCGAGTTCGGGAAACTGGGTGAGGCGCCCTCGGTGAAGGGCCGACCGCTGGCGACCACGGTGGCCGCAGCGCTGCCGATCCTGAAGGGAGTGAACGGCGAGCGCGTGAAACTCGGCCTGACCCCGCGGCCCGAGGACGTCAAGCTGAGCGCGGAGCTGCAGAAGCACTGCGGGTACATGGCACAGAACAACATCCTCACCCATCCGGAGGAGAAGGGGAAGCCCGGCTACTCCCCGGAAGGGCACGAGGCGGGGATGCGGAGCATCCTGAGTTCGGGTTCCCCGGCCGATTCGGTGGCGGCGGGGATGGTGCAGACCTACTTCCACCGGCAGGACGTGATCCGCCCGCAGACGCTCGCCTTCGGCGTGGGATACGAGGGACGCTACGGCGGCATCGACGGCCGCTCCAGCGTGGGCAAGGCGCCGGCTCAGTTCTGGCCCGTGATTTGCCCGGTGCCCGGGCAGGAAGGCGTGGGCGTGCGGTACGGAAAGGAGGCGCCCGACGCCTGCCCGGGGGACACCGCATCCGGTTATCCGGTGACCGCGTACTTCGGCACGCCCAAGGTGAAGCTCGTCTCTTCTTCGCTCAAGGTCGTCGGGCCCGCGGCGGCCCCGGGCGCCCCACCCCGGCCGCCGGCCGGCGAGACGGTGACGTGCTACCTCTACGATCCCGACCAGGGCGCGTCGAACGAATTCAGCGGATACCAGCACTCGGTCTGCATCATCGCCAAGGACCCGCTCAAGCCGAACACGGAGTACGAAGTGTCCCTGCAAGTGGATGTGGAAGGCAAGCCGTGGTCAAAGACATGGCGCTTCTCCACCGGCGCGGGCGGCCGCGAGGGCTTCGGCCGGCCCTAGGTTTGGCCCCGGCGGTCCATCCACCCTGCTCAAGTTTTTCACAATGTTGCTTTAAAGCAACATTTGAAAAGAGCCCTCTCCCGGACCAGGATGAGCCTTGCCGATCCGGACCGGACGTGTTAGAAATCAATATGCCTCACCAATCCCAGGGGGCTTCGTCGGCACCGCCGGGCGCCGACCGCTTCGCCACCACCCACTGGAGCCTGGTCCTGTCGGCCGGCAGGGGCGGGGTGCCGCGGGCCCGCGAGGCGCTCGGCAAGCTGATCGGGACCTACTGGTATCCCCTCTACGCCTTCGCGAGGAGGCGCGGGCTCGCTTGTCACGATGCCCAGGATCTTGTACAGGGATTCTTCGCCCGCCTCGTCGAAAAGCCCGACCTCGGACGGGTCGACCCGGCGAAGGGCCGGTTCCGCGCGTTCCTGCTGGCGTCGATGAAACACTTCATGTCGAACGAGCGCGACCGCGCCCGCGCGTTCAAGCGCGGCGGTCCACGCGTTCCCGCCTCAATCGACGGCGAGGGTCGCTACGCCCGGGAACCGGCCGACCCGGCCACACCTGAGAGCCTCTTCGAGCGCGCCTGGGCGCTCACGCTTCTGGAACATGCCCTCCGCCGTCTCCGCGAGGAAGCCAGGGCCTCGGGAAAGGAGGCGCTCTTCGAGGCCCTGAAGCCCGCCCTCCAGGGGGCCGGCACGCTGCCGTACGCGGAGATCGCGGGCCATGCCGGGATGAGCGAGGGCGCCGTCAAGGAGGCGGCCCGCAGGATGCGCGCGCGCTACCGGGAGCTGCTCCGCGGGGAGGTAGCCTGGACGGTCGAGGATCCAGCCGACGTCGGAGACGAGCTCCGCCACCTCATGGCGTCCCTCTCCCGATGAACCGATTCCGCGTGACCCCGTCCCCTGCTTGCTTCTAAGGGAGTGCAGGCAAGCTTGAAGGAGGATCCCGGGATGAAGTGTACGGAATGCGGCGCCGAACTCCCCACGGATGCCCCGGAGGGGATGTGCCCCGTCTGCCTCATGAAGGCCGGGCTGTCCACCCAGCTCAAGGCGAGTGACGTCCCGACCTTGATCGGCGCCCCGTCCTTCGCGCCACCGGGCGCGCCGGCGGCCCCCGCGACGGCCGCGCCCGTGCCGGGCCGTCCGTTCGGTGGCTACCTGATCGCCCGCGAACTGGGCCGGGGCGGCATGGGCGCCGTCTACGAGGCCGAGCACCTCGAGAGCGGCCGCCGCGTGGCCCTCAAGGTCCTCGGCCAGACGTTCGACTCCTCCGAGGCACGCCGGCGCTTTCTCCGCGAGGGTCGCCTCGCCGCCTCCGTCAACCACCCGAACAGCGTCTACATCTACGGAACCGAAGAGATCGACGGCTCCCCGGCCATTACGATGGAGCTGGTGCCCGGCGGGACGCTCCAGGACCGCGTCCGCGGGAAGGGCCCGCTCCCCGTCGGCGAGGCGATAGATGCCGTCCTCCAGATCATCTCAGGCCTCGAGGCCGCGCAGGCCGTCGGCGTCCTCCACCGGGACATCAAGCCGTCCAACTGCTTCGTGGACGTGGACGGGACGGTCAAGGTCGGCGACTACGGCCTCTCGATCTACTCCGAGCCCCGCGCCGAGACGAACCTCACGACGAGCGGCACATTCCTCGGGACGCCCGCCTTCTCCTCGCCCGAGCAGCTGCGGGGGGACGAGTTGACGGTCCGCTCCGACATCTACTCGGTGGGGGTCACGCTCTACTACCTCCTCACGGCGCGGACGCCGCACGAGGGGAAGGACCTCGTGCAGCTCATCGCCACCGTGCTCGACCGCCCGCCCGACTCGCCGGCGAGGTGGCGCCCCGGCCTCTCGAAGGGCCTGGCGAAGGCGGTCCTGCGCTGCCTCGCCAAGAACCCGGGGGATCGATTCCGGAACTACGCGGAGCTGCGCGGGGCCCTTCTGCCGTACGGGTCCGAGGCGCCGACTCCGGCAGCGCTGGGGCTCCGTTTCTTCGCCGGATGCGTCGATTTCTTCCTGCTCACGATTGCGATGATGCCGGTCTCGCTCATGTTCTTCACCGACATGAAGCTCTGGGCGGATCCCGCGAAGGTCAGTATGTCGGTGCGGTTTCTCGGGTTCCTGGGATATGCCGGCGTCTGGACGCTCTTCTATGCCCTGCCGGAGGGCCGGTGGGGCGCGTCGCTCGGGAAGGCGATCTTCGGCCTCCGCGTCGTCGGCCCCAACCGAGGCCCGGCCGGCGTGCCCAGGGCGCTCCTCCGCGCGGCGGTGTTCTACCTGCTCCCAATCCTGCCGAGCATGACCCAGTTCGCCGTTGATCCCGGGGTCATGATGAACATCCAGCAGAGCGGCCATGGCATGGTCATCGCGTACTCGATGTACGTCCTGATGGCCCTTCTCTTCGTGACCGCCCGCCGGAGGAACGGCTTCGCGGGGATCCACGAGCTCCTGAGCTCCACCCGGGTCGTCCTCAAGTCGGTCTACCGGGCCCGACCGGTGGCGGCGCGCGGGGATCAGGCCCTGCCCGACACGGAGTCCAAGCCGAAGATCGGGCCCTATCACGTCCTCGCAAGCCTGGGCACCTCGGGAGAGGACGAGATCGTTCTCGGTTTTGACACGCGGATCCTGAGGAGGGTCTGGATCCGCAAGGCGAAGGACGGGGCGCCGGCGGTGGAAGTCTCCCTCCGACAGTTGAGGCGGCCGGGGAGGCTTCGCTGGCTGAACGGCAAGCGCGCGCCGGGGGAGGCCTGGGATGCCTACGAAGCTCCGTCAGGCCGCCCCCTCGTCGCGGTCTTCGACGCTCCGCAGCCTTGGTCAGCCGTGCGCTACTGGCTCCACGACCTGGCGCGGGAACTGGAGACCGGCATGGAGGACGGCTCCATCCCCGCAGTTCTCTCGATGGACCGCGTGTGGGTCACCGGGGAGGGACGTGCGAAGTTCCTCGACTTCGCTGCCCCCGGGGTGACCGCCGAGATCGCGCCGTCCGGCGGACGGGACCGGGAGGGAGCCAAGCTTCTCCTCAAGCAGGTGGCGGTGAGCGCGCTGGAGGGGCGCGCCGTGCCGGCGGGGGAAGCTGCAGGGCGGTCGGTCGTAGGCCCCATCGCCCTTGCGGCGCGGAGCTTCGTAGACGATCTGGCCGGGCTCAAGGGACCCCGCGAGGCGTCCGGCCGGCTCCACCCGCTCCTTGAAAAGCCTGCCGACGTCTCCCGCCCGCGCCGCCTCGCGCTCCTGGCGGGATGCGCCTTCGTGCCCGTGATGGTGCTTGCCATGCAATCCCTGGGAATCTTGTTGTTCCAGAAATGGGCGCGCGACTACCCGGACCTCATGCCGCTCTCGATGTCCCTGAGCCATCATGAGGCGCTCGGGAAGTGGGGCCCCATGCCCGAGGAGAAGCTTCGGGAGCAGCGCCGGGCGATCGAGGTGTACGTGGCCCACCGCTTCCGCGACGCGATCCAGGACGAGGCCCTGATGTCCAGCATGATGGGCCGGTCGTTGATCCCTCCGGACAAGCGGGCTCTGGCCCGGCGCATCCTCGAGGACCATCCGTCACCCACGGAGGGGGAGGTGGCGGAGGCGAAGGTGGCTCTGGGTCCTTTCGTCCGGAACCTTGAGCCGGGAGGG
>JAHFOZ010000012.1 GCA_023261405.1 Planctomycetota bacterium | reverse complement strand
AGCGGCAGGTTCAGGAGAGCCCCCAGCGAGGGCAGCGCCGCCGCCGCCACGCTTGGATGCGCCGGCTCCTTCCGCAGGAGGTGGAGTGCCGCGTGACCCGGGGTGCAGGGGAACCTCCCGAATGGGAAGGAGTAGCAATTGTCATACACGGGCATGAACATCACCGAGCCCATCGCCAGGTGGAGCGCGATCAGGACCTTCGACATCCCTTCCCCCTTGCCAAGTCCGCCTCAACTCGCAGGGACGAATCAAACCACCAAGGCACCAAGCCGCTCCGGAGCTCCGTGACTTGGTGCCTTGGTGGTTCCCTTCACGCCCCGAACCTCCGTGGACTTCCTCAGTACATCTTCTGGACCTTGGCGCCCGGGAAGTAGTATTCAAGGATCTCCGCGGCAGTGCGGCCGTCTCGGGCCATCTCGTAGGCGCCCACCTGACACATCCCCGCGCCGTGGCCGTAGCCGCGGCCGTTGATCGCGATCGAGTCGCCGCGGTCCTCCAGCGGGTCCCAGAGCGTGCTCCGGAAGCGCGAGGGCGTGAGCTGGCGACGGAACTCGTTGTTGGCGTGGAGCTTCACCGCGCGCGACGAGTTCTCGAAGCGCACCGTGACCTCGACCGCATGGCCGCCCGGCAGCGTCTTCGAGATCTCCACCGACCTGATCTTCAGCGCCTGGAGCTCCTTCGGGAGGCAGCGCTCGGCGATCTCCCTCTTGGAAACCACCACCGGCTCCTTCCAGCGCGTGGAGGCGCGGCGCTCGCAGTAGCCGCACTTGACCCCGCCCAGCGGCGGCATCTTCTCCGTCTCGTCCGTCATAATCTCCCAGGCGGGCTCCGTGGCGCCGCCGCAGGAGCTCGAGTAGAACGTCCGCACGAGCCGCCCCTCCCAGACGAGGAACATCCCCCGCGTGGCGTCCACCAGCTTCGTCGCGTGCGCCGTCTCGCGCTCCAGGCCGCCGTAGACCTGCGAGCGCTCGTCGTCGTAGAGGTCGAACTTCTCGCCCTTCACGCGCCGCAGCCGCTCGAGGCGCTGCTCGTGGACGGCGTAGGTCCGCGCGGCGATCACCTGCGTCTTGAGCGCCTCCTCCCCCTCGGCCAGGTTCATCTCCTTCCCCACCACCCCCTTCAGGTACTCCTCCAGATCCACCTCGTTCACCAGGACCAGGCGGCGGTCGGGCAGCGCATGGATGTGGAGCTTCCCGTGATAACGCACGCCGGCGGGCTTGACGGGATTCCCCCGATGGTCGCGGACGTACTCCACCTCGAGCGTGCCGTCGACGCGCGGCACGAGGGTGATCGGGTTCTCCTTGAAGACCTGCGCGCCCAGCCGAAGGCCGTCCTCCGCGCGGACCTCGCTCCATGCCAGGTCCTCGCCCGCGCCCAGCGCGCCGGACTTCCCCAGGACGTCGTACGCGCCCCGCACGGCGACCCGCACCGTCTCGGAGCGAAGGCAGCGCCCCAGCCCCACCTGAACCGTGGGCGCCGCGTTGATCTCGCCCACCTGCATCCCCTCCTTCACCGGCGCGCCCGCCGTGCAGGAGTGGATGAAGAAGATGAGCCAGGCGGCGATGGGGAGGGAAACAGCGTGAAAAAACGACGCGCGCAGATCGGCCCCCTCTCTCTATCCGGACCTATTCTACCCCGCCCTCCGGCCAAATCAACCTGTCCCGTGGATTCAATTCCTTGCACCGCAAGTTCGAAAGTGATTGAATACCCCCCCATGGTGGGTGACCGGGGGAGCGACCCTCTTGAGATCCATCCCGAGATCGCCGCGCGACTGCGGATCCTCGAGGAGGAGAACCGCGCGCTTCGGACGGACGTGGAGCGCCTCGAAGGCAACCGCCGCTCGCTGCAGCGCCTCTCCGACCGCGTCCTCGCCATCGACGCGATCAGCCAGGACCTCAACTCCCTCGACCTCGACCGGATCACCCGGGTGGCCGTCCGGCAGATCCCCGAGGTCATCGGGGCGCGCACCTGCTCGCTCTTCCTGTACGACTATGAGAAGGACGAGCTCAACCTCAAGTCGCACACCCACCCGTACGAACTCTCGGCCTCCGTCCCCGTGAGCCGCCACCCGAACACCGTCATGAGCCGGGCGCTCCAGTCGCGCAAGATCCTCAACATCTCGCGCTTCGAGGACTTCGAGTCCTCGCACCACACGCGCCTCGAGCGCCCGTTCGCCCAGAAGTACAGCACTGAGACCTGCCTGAGCGTGCCGCTCCGCACGGCCAACTTCACCGTCGGCATCCTCAACTTCGCCGAGAAGCAGGGCCATCCGTCCTTCGACGACATCCACGACATGCCCGCCGTGGAGCACCTCTCGCGGGTGCTGGCCATGGCCATCCGGAACTGCAACCTCTTCAGCGAAGTCCAGTCCCAGGCGCGGACGGATGACCTCACGCGGCTGGGCAACCATCGGGCGTTCCACGAGACCCTGCGCGGCGAGATGCACCGCGCCACGCGGTACGGCCGCCCGCTCGGGCTCATGATGCTCGACGTGGACTCCTTCAAGGAGATCAACGACCGCTTCGGCCACCTGGCGGGGGACGCCGCGCTCGCACAGCTGGGGCGGATCATCCTCTCCACCGTGCGGCGGGAGGACCTGGCGGCCCGCTACGGGGGCGACGAGATCGCGATCCTCCTCCCGGAGACGTCGCGGGCGGGATGCGTCACGGCCGTGGAGCGCCTGATGGCGGCCGTGCGGGGCCACGCGTTCACCCACGAGGACCGGATCCTCCCGGTCACGATCAGCGTGGGCCTGGCGCTCTTCGTCCCCGACTTTCCCGCATCGCGCCTCATCGCCGAGGCGGACAGCGCCCTCTACCGCGCCAAGCAGTCGGGACGGAACCGCTACGCCCTCGCGGATGCCTGATCGCCGCTCACTTGCGGGACTCGAGGTCCCAGAGGACCACCGTGGAATCCAGGCTGGCCGTGGCGGCGCGGCAACCGTCGGCGGAGACGGCCACGGAGAAGACCTTCTGCTCGTGGCCGTCCAGGCTCCGCACCTCGCGGAGGGTCGCAAGGTCCCAGAGGCGGACCGATGCGTCGTCGCCTCCCGAGAGCAGGAACTTCCCGTCCCGCGTGATCGCGAGGGAGCGCACGTCGTCGCCGTGGCCGTACAGGCTGCGGATGGACTTCCCCTTCTCGAGGTCCCACACCACGACGTTCTGATCCCCGCCGCCGGAGTAGAGGCGCGTCCCGTCCGGGGACCAGGCGAGGGCGTGGATCACGGACCCCGCCCCGCGGAGCCGGCGCAGCTCGCGGCCGCCGGGCACCTCGTGGAAGCGCAGGCCGCCCTCCCAATCGCCGCCGGCCACCTGCTTCCCGTCGGGCGAGAAGGCGAGCGACTTGAGCGCGTCCTCCAGGTCCGCCTGGCGCGAGAGAACCTTCCCCGTGGAGGCGTCCCAGAGACCGAGCGCCCGGTCCGCGCCGCCCGTGGCGATCACGGCGCCGTCCGGGGAGACCGCGAGGCAGGCCACTCCCTTCGGGTGCGCCTCGAGCTTCCGGAGTTCCTTCCCCGTGGAGGCGTCCCAGATCCGGAGCGCGCCGTCCGCGCCGCCGGAGACGAGGCGCTTCCCGTCCGGCAGCCAAGCCACGGCGGCGACCTGGTCCTCGTGCCCGGCGAGCCGGAGGATCTCCCGGACTGTCGCGACCTCATGGAGGCGGAGGCTGGTGTCGGTCCAGGCCAGGGCGAGCGTCTTGCCATCGGGCGAGAAGGCAAGGGTCCCCGTGGCCTGTCCGGTGCCCTGCCGACCGCAGAGTTCCTTCCCCGTCTCCACGTCAAAGAGGCGCACCAAACCGTCGCCCGTCCCGGCCGCCACGGTCTTCCCGTCGTGGGTGAGCGCCACGGCGAGCACCCCGTAACGCGCGGCCTCGATGCGGCGGAGTTCCTTTCCCGTGGCGCCGTCCCAGAGCCGGAGGGTGTTGTCCTTCCCGCCCGAAGCCACGACCTTCCCGTCCGCGGAGATCGCCACGCGATAGACCACGCCCTCGTGCCCCTTGAAGTCCACGAGCGGCTTGCCGGTGACGCGGTCCCAGAGCCGCACGGTCCCGCCCCAGCTGCCGGAGAGGATCGTCCGGCCCTCGGGTCCGAAGGCCGCCGAGTTCACCGAGGAGGTCCCGTCGCGGAGCTTGAGGACCTCGCGGCCGGTCCGGGTGTCCCAGACGCGGACGGTGCCGTCGAGCCCGGCGGAGGCGAGCGTGCGGCTGTCGGGCGCGAACGCGAGGCTCAGGACGTTTCCGTCGTGGCCGTGCAGCCGCCGCAGTTCCTTGCCCGAGGAGGGTTCCCAGAGCATGACGGCCTCGTCGGCCCCCGCGGAGGCCATGGTGCTGCCGTCGGGCGAGAAGACGACGGACCAGACGTGCTCATCGTGGCCGTCGAAGCTCTGCACCTCGGCCCCGTTGGTGGAGTTCCAGAGGCGGACCGTCTTGTCCTGCCCGGCGGTGGCGATGCGGGACCCGTCGGGCGAGAAGGCGACGCCGTACATGCGGCCGCGATGGGCCTCCACGCTGAAGATCCGGCGACCGTTCTCGGCGTTCCAGAGCCGCAGCGAGCGGTCGTGGCTGGAGGAGGCCACGGTCTTCCCGTCCGGGGAGAACGCCACGGAGGTGACCGCGTCCTCGTGCCGGAGCCGGAGGGTGCCGATGCGCGCCGTGGCGCCGCGCGGAAGCGGATCGCCGAGGGTATCGACGGGGGGATCCTGGGGGCCGAGCCGCCGGAGTCCGGGATCCGCCGTGCCCCCCTGTGCTGAGCGGGGTCGAAGCAGCGCGGACAGCGGGCCACGGGAGTGCGCGTCGAAGGGGTGCGCGAGCGCGGCGGCCAGGAGGAGCGGAGCGAGGGTGAGCGGGCCCACGATGTCCTATTGTACGCCGCGCGGTGGGGGGTCGCTCGCGCTACTCGACGAAGCTCACGACGATCTCGCTGGTGGCCTTCGAGACGATGTCGTACTCGCCGATCTTGGCAGGGATGAGGAAGGTCTGGCCCTTCTTGAAGGGCTGGGCCTTCTTTTTGCCCTCGCCGAACCGGTAGACGCCCTTCCCGGCCGTGATCGTGTGGGCGACGCTGCGGAGGGGCGGCCCCTTCTCCGTGATGCGCTGGCGCCCGAGCTCGATGGAGTGCATGACGAACTTCTCGCAGTTGAGGAGACGCTTCCGACGGTAGGACACCCCCGAGATCCGCTCGGGCTTGTGCTTGGAGACGCCCATGGAGTAGAAGTCGGTGACGTTCATCGCCTTCTCGACGTCCAGGTGGCGCGGCCGTCCGCTGAAGTCGGAGCGTCCCCAGTCGCTGAGCCGGTAGGTGCAGTCGGAGTTCTGCTGGACTTCAAGGAAGACGGCCCCGCCGTAGGCCGAGTGGATGGTCCCGGGCGGGATGAAGATGACGTCCTGCTCCTTGATATCCATCACGTTCAGGCATTGCTCCACGGTGCCCGCGGCGAGATGCTGCCGGAACTCCGCCACGGTGGTGCCCGGGAGGACGCCGCGGATGACGCGCGACTCCTTGGGCGCGCTGAGGATGTACCACGCCTCCATCTTGCCCACGCCTTCCGGCTCGTAGCGCTGCGCGTAGTCGTCGGAGGGGTGGACCTGAAGCGAGAGCCTCTCGTGCGCGGCGATGAACTTGATGAGCAGGGGGTAGCGCTTGAAGCGCATGGACTGCTCGTCGCCGAGGACCTGCTTGGGATATTCGGCAAGGAGCCGGTCGAGCGGCCAGCCCTTGTGGGTGCCGTTGGCGACGACGCTGACGGCCTTGTCCCTATGGGAGATCTCCCAGGACTCGCCGGTGCGCTTCCCCGCCCCCTTCTTGCCGAGGACCTTCTTGAGCTCCGGCCCTCCCCAGATCTTGTCCTTGTAGATTTCCTTGAAAAGAAGCGGGTAGAGTGGGGGAGGGCGCTCTGGCATGACGGGATTCTAGGGACCCCCCCAGCATCTGTCAATGAATCGAGCCCGCGGCCGCGCTGAGTCGCTGACTGAGCCCAAGTACGGACGCAGGCAGGTTGCCAACCACAAGGTCACCAGGACACCAAGATGTTCAAGGAGGGACTTGGTGTCTTCGTGTCTTGGTGGTTGAATCGATGCTTTCGAATCAAGTTGGGCTTGCTTAGAATGAGACCATGGACGACGAGTTCAGCTCGGGTCCCTGGGCGGGATTCTACGTGTATTCGTGGGGCCTCAAGGAGCCCATGGACCTGTCGCTTTCGTTCCGCGACGGCCTGGTGTCCGGGAGCGGGGGCGATCCGGTGGGGGACTTCCTGATCAAGGGCCGCTACGACCGCGAATCCATGGACATCTGGTGGACGAAGGCCTATCCCGGGAGCCACGACGTCTTCTACAAGGGCTGCCGAGACCGCCACGGCATCTGGGGCACCTGGGAGCTGGGGCTCGGCGCGCGTGGTGGTTTCCACATCTGGCCGAAAGGCCAGGGCGGCGGCGTCTCCGCGCACGCCGAGGCGGACGTGGAGGTCCCCGTCGACGCCGTGGCCCCGCCTCCCCCGCCGCCGCGGCGGAGGTGAGTCCTCATGAGAGAAGCTCCCGCCCCGCCCGCGCGCCCAAGCCGACCTGGACATGCCGCTGCGAATGACGGATCCTCCGGAGGAGCATACCGAGGGTGTAGCGCATGACCCCCACCGGGCGGACGACGAGCCGCCCCCCTCGCTTCCTCGCCTCACGGCCCCCTGGAGTCATCTTTACACACGAGCAGCGCGATACTTCGCCCGGCGCTCGGCCATGAATAGGGCACCTCGTCATCCGGACTCCTCCAATTTCCCTTGGGCCGGCAGCCCTTCGCGCCGGAATCGACGCGGCAAGTCAGGTAAGAATCACGCCTTTTGTCAAAGGCGAATGTCGCCCCGGTGAAAAGGCGGACCTTCGCGACAACGAACCATTCACGTAGCCCTTCAGGGTGTCACGCGGCGCCCTCGGCTGCTCCCCGCCCGCACCAGCATCATCTCATCCTCGGTGTCCCTGGCCTGCTGCTTGGGCGGGCTTTGGACCCCAGCCTCAGTCGCCGATGGGCCCCCATCGTCATTGGTTCAATCGCCAATGCCTCAATCCCCCCTGCCTCAATCGCCCCTGTCAATCGCCCCTTGACTTCCCCCCCGCCGCCGGTAGAATTTGAAACCTTATGACGACCCGCGCGGCCCGGCCGTTCCGGACTTGGTACTGGCCCCGCTGAGGCGGGCTCGTCAGCGAACCCTTCGCACGAAACCACGAGAACCCGCCACTGACCCTGGCGGGTTTTTTTATCGGAACCCGAAACCATGACGACCCCGAGACTGGAGCTGAAGCCGGTGGTGCGCGAGGTCCCCGCGGACCTCGAGACGCCGGTGTCCGCGTTCCTCAAGCTCAAGGGACGCGGGGCGCGCTTCCTCCTGGAGTCCGTCGAGATGGGGGAGAACCTCGGCCGCTACTCCTTCATCGGGCTCGACTATCTCAAGAACATCAAGGTCTTCCCCGACCGCGTCGTGGTCGAGGAAGGCGGGCGCTCCGAGTCCCTCCCCCTCGCCGGCCGCAACCCGCTCGAGGTGATCCGCGGGATCATGGCCCCCCTCGCCATCAAGCACGACTCGCTCCCCGGCCTCGTGGGGGGCGCCGTGGGGTACATCGGCTACGACTTCGTCCGCCACCTCGAGAAGCTCCCCTCCACCCTGCCCGACCCGCTGGGGCTCCCCCTCTGCAACTTCTACCTCGCCTCCACCATGGTCATCTTCGACCACGTGAAGCGGAAGATGCTCCTCGTGACGGTCGGCGCCGACGACCCCAAGAAGAAGCTCGCCGGGGTCTACGACCACCTGCGCGCGCCCCTCGCCGCGGAGTGGACCAACCCCCGGCCCGCGGCCTCGCGCGCCCGCTTCGAGAGCGAGTTCCCCGAGGAGGATTACAAGAAGGCCGTCCTCAGGGCCAAGGACTACATCGCCGCCGGCGACATCTTCCAGGTGGTGCTCTCCCAGCGCGCACGCGGCGAGATCCAGGTGGACCCCTTCCAGGTTTACCGCGCGCTCCGCATCCTGAACCCCTCGCCCTACATGTTCTTCCTCGACTTCGGGGACTACCAGCTCGTGGGCTCGTCCCCCGAGATCCACGCCAAGCTGACCGGGCGCGAGGCGGTGCTCCGCCCCATTGCCGGCACCCGCCGCCGCGGGAAGACCGAGGAGGAGGACCGCGCCCTCGAGAAGGAACTCCTCGCCGACGAGAAGGAGCGCGCCGAGCACCTCATGCTCATCGACCTGGCCCGGAACGACGTGGGCCGCTGCGCCGACTACGGCTCGGTGCGCTGCACCGACCTCTACACGATCGAGCGCTACTCCCACGTGATGCACATCGTCTCGGAGGTGGTGGGCCGCCTCTCCGGGGGCCAGGACCAGTTCGACCTCCTGGGCAGGACCTTCCCCGCCGGGACCGTCTCCGGCGCGCCCAAGATCCGCGCGATGGAGATCATCGAGGAGCTCGAGAAGTCGCGCCGCGGCCCCTACGCGGGCACCGTGGGCTACTTCTCCCTCACCGGCGACATGGACACCTGCATCACGATCCGGACCATGCTCGTCCAGGGCCGCACCGCCTACCTCCAGGCGGGCGCCGGCATCGTGGCCGACAGCAATCCCGCCTCCGAGTGGGCCGAGACCTGCGCCAAGATGGAAGTCCTCAAGCGCGCGGTCGCGATGGCGGAAGAGGGGTTCTAGGGACGAATCACGAATAGCGAATCACGAATAACGGATAAGGAAGACGGGAAGGAACGATGCCGATCACGAGCTTTACGCAGTTGGACGTATGGAAGAAGGCGCACCAGGCGACCCTGGAGATCTACCGGATCACCCGTGGCTTTCCGGACGACGAACGGTATGGCCTGTCCTCGCAGATGAGAAGGGCGTCGGTTTCGATCGGGGGGAACATCGCGGAGGGCTTCGGTCGGATGAAGCCGCCCGACAAAGCGCGCTTCTACACGATCAGCCAGGGATCGGCGGAGGAACTCCGGTACTATCTCATCCTGGCGAAGGACCTGGACTACCTGAAGAACGGAACCGCCCTTTCGGCCACCCTGGATGACGTCTGCAGGATGCTCCGCCGATTGATCCAATCGACCGTCCGTGATTCATGATTCGGTATCCGTGATTCTATGAAACGCGTCCTGCTCATCGACAACTACGACTCGTTCACCTACAACCTCGCCCAGTACCTGGGCGAGCTGGGGTGCGCCCTCGAGGTGGTCCGCAACGACCGCCTCAGCGTCGAGCAGGCCCGCGGGATGGACTTCACCCATCTTGTGATCTCCCCCGGCCCCGGGAGCCCCGCGCAGTCGGGCGTGTGCAACGACCTGATCCGCGCCTTCGCCGGGAAGAAACCCGTCCTCGGCGTCTGCCTCGGGCACCAGTGCATCGGCCACGTCTTCGGCGGGACCGTCAACAGGGCCGACCGCATGATGCACGGGAAGATCTCCGCGATCTACCACGACGGGAAGGGCCTCTTCAAGGGCATCCCGAACCCCTTCGACGCGACGCGCTACCACTCGCTCGTCGTCCGCGAGGAGGGGCTCCCCTCCTGCCTCGAGATCAGCGCCCACACGAGCGAGGGGGAGATCATGGGTCTCCGCCACAAGGACCTGGCGGTCGAGGGCGTCCAGTTCCACCCCGAGTCGATCCTCACGAAGCCCGGGAAGACCCTCCTTTCGAACTTCATCGAACGATGATCCTCGACGAGATCGTGGCCTGCAAGAAACGCGAGCTGAAACGCTCCAAGGAGGAGCGCAAGCTCGTCGAGCTCAAGGCGAAGGCGCGGAACGCCGTCCCGGCCCCCGCCTTCGATCTGCGGCAGAAGGACGCGGTCTCGATCGTCGCCGAGGTCAAGCGCGCGTCGCCCGTCAAGGGCGTCCTCCGCGAGGACCTCGACCCCGCCGCGCTCGCGCTCCAGTACAGGGAGGGCGGCGCCCGGGCCCTCTCCGTCCTCACGGACCGCGAGTTCTTCAAGGGCTCCGTGGACGACCTGCGGGCCGCGCGCGACGCCTCCGGGCTTCCCGTGCTGCGCAAGGACTTCGTGATCGACGAGTACCAGCTCTGGGAGGCGCGCGTCATGCGGGCGAGCGCGGCGCTCCTCATCGTGCGCATCCTGGACCGCGTCCAGCTCCGCGACTACATCGCGCTGGCGCGCGAGGAGCTCAAGATCGCGACGCTCGTGGAGGTCCACTCGGAGAGGGAGCTCGAGGCCGCGCTCGACGCGAAGGCGGGGATCATCGGGATCAACAACCGCGACCTGGACACGTTCACGGTGACGCTCGAGACCACCGCGCGGCTGCGGCCGCTCATCCCCGCCGCGACCGTGACCGTGAGCGAGAGCGGGATCGGGAAGCGCGAGGACCTCGTGCTCCTCCGGCAGATGAAGGTCGACGCCGCGCTCATCGGCGAGGAACTGGTGAAGGCCGCCGACCCGGCCAAGAAAATCAGGGAACTCCTGGGAGCTTGAGATGCCCGTTCGAGGAATCCGGGGCGCCGTCAACGTGGCGCGGAACGAGAAGGAGGAGATCCTCTCGAGGACGCGGGAGCTCCTCGAGGCCATGGTGCGCGAGAACCGCGTGCGGCCGCGCGACGTGGCCGCCGCCTTCTTCTCGCTCACGCCCGATCTCGACGCCGAGTTCCCCGCCATCGCCGCCCGCCGCCTGGGGTGGACCGACGTCCCCCTCATGTGCCTCGCGGAGCTCGGGGTCCCGGGGGCCATGAAGAAGGTTGTCCGCATCCTCCTCCTTGTCAACAGCTCCACTCCCCCGGGGAGGGTGAAACACCAGTACTTGGGAGATACGACGTGTCTGAGACCGGATCTGTCAAAGACTCGAAGCGCCGCCCGGAAGACGCCGGGGAAGAACTCAGGAGACAGGCGATGATCATCGTGATGAAGGCCGGAGCCACCATGAAGGAGGTCAGCTCCGTGCTCAAGCAGATCGAGGCGCAGGGGTTCAAGCCCCACCTCTCCAAGGGGGAGGAGACGACCGTGATCGGCGTGATCGGCGACGAGCGCAAGCTCGACTCCGCCAACTTCCAGGCGCTCACGGGCGTCGAACGCGTCATCCCCATCCTCAAGCCCTACAAGCTCGCCAGCCGCGACTTCAAGAAGAAGGACTCGGTGGTCAGGGTCGGGAACGTCGCCATCGGAGGCGGGACTTTCACCCTCATGGCCGGGCCCTGCGCCGTGGAGAGCCTGGAGCAGACCCTCGAGTGCGCCCGCAAGGTCCGCAAGGGCGGTGCGACGATCCTCCGGGGCGGCGCCTTCAAACCCCGCAGCTCCCCGTACGCCTTCCAGGGGCTCGGTCGCAAGGGCCTCGAGATCCTGGCCGAGGCCCGGAAGGAGACCGGCCTCCCCGTGATCACCGAGGTCATGACGGTCGAAGACGTCCCGCTCGTCGCCGAGTTCGCGGACATCCTCCAGATCGGGGCCCGGAACTCGCAGAACTTCAACCTGCTCGACGCCGTGGGCAAGCAGGAGAAACCCGTCCTCCTCAAGCGCGGGATCAGCGGCACGATCGAGGAGCTGCTCCTCTCCGCCGAGTACATCCTCTCCCGCGGGAACCCCAACGTCATCCTTTGCGAGCGCGGCATCCGGACCTTTGAGAAGGCCACGCGGAACACGCTGGACATCTCGGCCGTCCCCGTGCTCAAGAAACTCTCGCACCTCCCCGTGGTGATCGATCCCTCCCACGCCACCGGCGTCCGCGAGTACGTCGCGCCGCTCGCCAAGGCCGCGGTCGCCGTGGGGGCCGACGGCGTCCTCATCGAGGTCCATCCGCACCCGGAAAAGGCGCTCTGTGACGGCCCCCAGAGCCTCACCCCCGAGATGTTCGAGCAGCTCGTGATCGAGCTCAGGCCCATCGCCAAGGCCGTGGGGGTCGAGATCCCCCGATGATCGTCGCCATCGTCGGCCTGGGGCAGATCGGCGGGTCGCTCGCCTCCGCCCTCACGCGGCGCCGGCTGGCGCGCGTCGTGGGGGTGACCCGCCGGGCGGAGACCGCCGCCCGCGCCCGCCGCATGGGGATCCTCGCGGAGGCGGGGACCGACCTTGACGCGATCTCGGCGGCGGACCTCGTGGTCCTCGCCACGCCCGTCCGGACGCTCGTCCGCCAGATCCCCGACATCCTCGCCCGCCTGCGTCCCGGCGCCCTGCTCACCGACGTGGCCAGCACCAAGGGGGCCGTCCACGCCGCCTTCCGGAAGGCCGGGCCCCGCGTGCCGTACATCGGCGGCCATCCCATGGCGGGCAGCGAGCGGGTCGGGCTGGACGGGTGCGACCCGGGGATCTTCCTGGACCGCCCCTGGATCCTGATCCCCACGCCCGGCGGACGCCGGGGCCTGCCCCTCCTCGAACGCCTGGTCCGCGGCGTGGGGGCCCGGACTATCGTCATGAAAGACCCCGCGGGGCACGACCTGGCGGTGGCCCGGATCAGCCACGTGCCCTACCTCCTGGGATACTCGCTGGCCCTGCAACCTGCCTCGGCCCTCCGCGTGGCGGGCAACTCGTTCCGGGACGCCACGCGCGTCGCCCTCTCCGATCCGGAGATGGTCCTGGATTTCCTCCTCACCAACCCGCGCGGCATCGCCAGGGCCGCGGCCGAGCTCTCGCAACGCCTCCTCGGCCTGGCGCGAAAAATCTCGGGTGGAAAAGAGGCCGCCCTCCGCCGGCTGATCGAGCGGGCGCGCTCGGCGCGAGGGCGGATGTAGAGCCGGTTGCAACCCGCGTCCGCTTCTGGTATCCTCGCCCACCAATCCTATGGTTCCTTCGCGCGCGGGCCTGATCGGCGCCGCCCTCTTGTCCCTCCCCGCCTTGACCGCCCCCGCGCTGTACGCCCAGGGGGCGCAGGACTGGGAGGGCCTGGACGTGGCGCGTCCCATCCTCGTGGAAGGGGTCCGCCGGGAGAGCAAGCACACGGTCATCAGCCTGAGCGGCATCCGGGAGAACAAGCAGGTCACGAAAGATGTCGTCGACAAGGCGTACAAGGCCCTCTGGGCCCACGGTCGCTTCGACAACGTCGACATCGATGTCAGGAAAGTGGACGACAAGGCCCGCGTCACGATCCGGGTGAAGGAGTACCTGATCGTCCAGTCCGTGGCCCTCAAGGGGGTCACGGTCATGCCGGAGAAGGTGCTCAAGGACCAGTTGCGCATTGCCGGCGGCGAGCCGCTCAACCCCTTCCACCTCAAGCAGGATCGCGAGATGATCCGGGAGCAGTACCTGCTGAAGGGCTACCACTTCTCCGAGGTGAAGGACGATCTCCAGATAAGCCCCACCGGGGAGGCGATCCTCGCCTGGACGGTGGTGGAAGGCCCCATGGTGAGCGTGGACCGGATCGAGTTCAGCGGCAACGTCTCCGTGGACGAGTCCGACCTCCGGAAGTATCTCGTCTCGAAGGAGGACAGCCGCCTCCTGGGCCTCGTTACGGGCCGCGAGCCCTTCGTGGCCCGCAACCTCCGCGAGGACGTGGAACGGATCAAGCTCTACTACCAGATGGAGGGCTGGCTGGACATCCGATCCGGGGAGAACGTCTTCGTGCGCGACCTCGTCTTCAGCGAAGGCAAGACGAGCGTGATCCTCCGGTTCCACATCGACGAGGGGGTGCGCTACAGGATCCGGAACGTGCGGTTCCAGTTCGAGGGGGGCGAGGCGCCGGTTTTCCCCGAGGGGGAGATGGAGGCGTGGCTCGTCTCAAAGGCGGGGGCGCCCTTCACGGAGAAGAACGTGACGGACGACGTGAAGAAGCTCCGCGAGAAGTACGGCGAGAAGGCCTATATCCTGGCCGAGGTGTCGCCCGTCAACGTCTACGTCAAGGAGAGCTGGGAGCTGGACCTCGTCTACTCCATCCGGCAGAACAGCAAGATCACGCTGGGGCGGCTGATCGTGGAGGGGAACCCGAAGACGAAGGAGGAGGTGCTGCGCCGGGAGTTCACGCGCACCGGCTTCGTGCCCGGCGAGGACTTCAACAAGAAGAGCATGGAGCGCAGCATCCGCCGGATCACGGACCGCGGGTGGGTGGAGCCGGGCGGCCTCCAGTGGCGCACCCAGGAGTCGGACGACCCGAACACGCGCGACGTGGTCCTGGACGTGAAGGAGGGCCAGACCGGGAACATCCGCTTCGCCGCGGGGTACAGCTCCAGCTACGGCATCCTGGGCATGCTGGAGTTCACCCAGCGCAATTTCGACATCACCGACATCCCCGAGAGCCTCGGGGACATGGTGGGCGGCACCGGATTCGCGGGGGGCGGCCAGTTCCTCCGCATCCGCCTGATGCCCGCCGCCCGGCGTAAGAGCTACTCGATCGATTTCCGCGAGCCCTATTTCATGGGGTACGACCTCGGCCTCAACCTGGGCGCGTACCTGACCGAGACCCTCCGCGAATCCTACGACGACTCCCGCCGGGGCATCCGCGTCATCGTGGACAAGCGCATCGAGCCCTTCGCCTTCCAGCTCGGCCTCAACGTCTACGAGGTGGACATCCAGAACGTGGAGCCGCTGGCCCCCCTGGCCGTGAAGGACATCCAGGGCCGCAATACGGTCTTCTCCCTCACCCCGGCCCTCATCTACGACACGCGCGACAGCTTCATCTTCCCCACCGAGGGCGCCAAGTTCGAGCTGAGCCACGAGTATGCCGGCCAGGTCCTCTCGGGCGACTTCGACTTCAACAAGCTCAAGGTCGAGGCGGAGGGCCACCTCACGCTCTACGAGACCGAGAACCACCTCAAGCATGTGCTCAGTTCCGCGGTGACCCTGGGCTGGGCCCACGGCGCCCGCCAGATGGACGACGTCCCCCTCATCGAGCGCTTCTACGCCGGCGGGCGGGACTCCATCCGAGGCTTCGAGTTCCGGCGCATGGGCCCGCACGAGGGACGCGACCCCGTGGGCGGCGAGTTCTACGCCATCGGGACCCTGGAGTACTCCTGGCCGATCTTCGTGGAGTTCCTCCGCGGGGCCTTCTTTTACGACATCGCGAACCTCGCGCCCAAGATCGACCAGCTCCCCCACGAGACCTGGCGCCAGACCGTGGGCGTGGGGATCCGCTTCCTCATCCCCCAGCTCGGCAACATCCCCGTGAAACTGGATTTCGGGTTCCCGATCGTCAAGGACGAAGTCGACGAGCGGCAGACGGTGACCTTCGACATCGGTGCGCTTTTCTAGAGGAGAGAGTCTCATGCTGAGAACGTCACTCATCGCAGCGGCCCTTCTGAACGCGGCGGTCTTGGCCGCGTGCGGCGACGCGAAGATTCCCGCAGCCGCAGCTTTGCCCTTCGCAGCCCTGGCGAAGGTGGGCACATCCTTCGTCGCTCCAGCGACTGAAGCGCCCGCCCCCCGGGTCGAGACCCCCTCCTCCGCGCCAGGGGGCGCTTCCTCCTCCGCCAAGGCTGCGGAGGACAAGACGGAGGTCACGCCCGAGCCCGAGCCGCTCCAGGCCCCCGCGGCCCCGCCCCCGCAGGCCAAGCCCGCCGACCCGGCCCCCTCCGCAGCTTCAGCGAAGGAGGGCTTCAAGCTGGGCGTGGTGAACCTCAAGACGTGCTTCGAGCGCGAAAACTACACCCGCATCAAGGACGTCGACGTGGAACTCAAGGCCAAGTCGGACGAGCTGCAGAAGAAATCGGACGACCTGCTGAACCAGATGAGCATCCTCAAGCAGAAGTTGACCGGCGTGGACCCCGGCCAGCAGCCCACCCTCTTCCAGAAGCTGAAGCGGGAGCTGGTGCTCAAGGAGGCCGAGCTCAAGTACCAGAAGGAGGTCATCAACAAGTCCGAGTTCCTCGACTACTACGGTGACAAGAAGATCGAGGTCTACAACGCCATCCGGAAGGCGGTCGAACTGATCGCCAAGGAGCAGGGCTTCGACCTGGTCCTCCGCGTCGAGACGCCGCTCCTGGAGGAGGGCGAGCAGGAGGGGATCAGCTCCAAGATCGCCAGCCGGGTCGTGCTCTACAACAACGACGCCGTGGACATCACCCCCGTCGTCCTGAAGCGCCTGAACCAGGAGTACGAGAAGGAGAAGGCGCTGAAGGCGGTGGCGGCGGGGGCCGAGTGGGAGTGCAAGGAGTGCAAGAAGAAGAACAAGGGCGACACCTGCACCGCCACCAAGGACTGCAAGGGGAAGAAGCCCTAGTGGGACGGACCCTGAAGGAGCTGGCCGAGCTCGTGGGCGGGGCCCTCACGGGCGATGGATCCACGATGATCCACGGCGTGAACGGGCTCAAGGAGGCGGGCGCCGGGGAGATCTCCTTCCTCGCCAACCCGAAGTACGCCCCGCTCCTCGCCGCCACGCGCGCCTCCGCGGTCATCGTGGCGGCGGGAGTCCCCTGCCCCATCCCTTCCATCGCGGTGGCCAATCCGGACCTCGCCTTCGGGCTCGTGGCCGAGCGGCTCGACGCGACGCCCCTCTGCTTCCCCGAGGGGATCCACCCCTCCGCCGTCGTGGCGCCGGGAGCCTCGATCGGCCGGGGCGCCTCCGTGGGCGCCTGCACGGTGATCGAGGAGGGCGCCGTGGTCGGGGACGGCACGGTGCTCTACCCCCAGGTCTACGTGGGACACGCCGCCCGCATCGGGCCCGGCTGCACGCTGTACCCCCAGGTGGTCGTCCGCGAGCGCTGCGAGATCGGCGCCCGGGTCATCATCCACAGCGGGACGGTCGTCGGATCGGACGGGTTCGGCTATGCGACGGAGAAGGGCGTCCACCGGAAGATCCCTCAACTGGGCATCGTCGTCCTGGAGGACGACGTGGAACTGGGCGCAAACGTCGCCATCGACCGGGCCCGCTTCGGGCAGACCGTCATCCGGCAAGGGGCCAAGATCGACAACCTGGTCCAGATCGCCCACAACGTGGTGGTGGGAGAAGGGTCGCTCATCGCCGCGCAGGCGGGGATCGCGGGGAGCACGAAGCTGGGCAAGTACGTAGTGCTCGCGGGCCAGGCGGGGCTCATCGGGCACCTCGAGGTGGGCGAGAGGGCGGTGGTCACGGCGCAGAGCGGGGTGGGCAAGGACATCCCGGCGGGCCTGGTCGTGGGCGGGGCGCACGCCGTGGATCAGCGGACCAACTTGAAACGCGTGGCCGCGCTCGCTAAGCTCCCGGAGTCCTTGGTGGAGCTCCGGAAGCTGCGCCAGGAGGTCGAGGAGCTGAAAAGGCGACTCGGGGCCCGGAGCGGAGGTCCATGAGGAAGAACCAGCGGACCATCCAGAAGCCCGTGGAGTTCGACGGCATCGGCCTGTTCGGCGGCCAGAAGGGGCACCTGCGGATCTCCGCCGCCCCGGCGAACGCGGGGCTGGCCTTCATCCGCACCGACCTGCCCGGCCGCCCGCGGCTTCCCGTGAATCCCGACACCGTCATGAGCAAGTTCCGTCGTAGCGCCGTGGCGGCCGAGGGCGCCGAGATCGAGACCACCGAGCACCTCCTTTCTGCCGTGGGGGGCCTGGAGATCGACAACCTCGAGATCGAGCTGGACGCCTCCGAGGTGCCCAACGCGGACGGCTCCAGCCTCCCCTTCGTGCAGCTCCTCCGCGGCGCGGGGATCGCGGAGCAGCCGGAGCCCAAGCAGGCGCACGTGATCCGCGAGCCCATCTTCGTCTCGGAGGGGGAGGCCTCGATCGTCGCTCTCCCGAGCGAGAGCGGACTCACCGTCTCCTACACCATGAACTACCCGGGCACGCCCCTCGGCCAGCAGCATTACACCGTGGAGATGAACGAAGAGTCCTACCAGAAGTGCATCTCCCCCGCCCGCACCTTCTGCCTCGAGGCCGAGGCCGAGGCCCTGATCGCCCAGGGGCTGGGCAAGGGCGCGAACTATCAGAACACCGTCGTCATGGGCCGGGACGGGCCCATCCAGAACACCCTCCGCTTCCCCGACGAGGCCGTTCGCCACAAGATCCTCGACCTCCTGGGCGACCTCACGACCCTCGGAAGGGGCCTGCGCGCCCACGTCATGGCCGTCAAATCCGGCCACACCACCAATATCAAGCTCGTCAAGAAGATCGCCGCCTCGTTCGACGACGCCGGCCAGCTCCCCCCCCGGCCTTCCGGAACGCTCCTCGACGTGCGCGAGATCGCCAAGATCCTCCCCCACCGCTACCCCTTTCTCCTCATCGACAAGGTCATCGAGCTCGACGGCTATCGGCGCGCCGTGGGGATCAAGAACGTCAGCTACAACGAGCCCTTTTTCCAGGGCCACTTCCCCGGCCAGCCCATCATGCCCGGCGTCCTCCAGATCGAGGCCATGGCCCAGCTCGCCGGCGTCCTCCTCATGAGGAAGAGCGAGAACCAGTCCAAGGTCGCCGTGCTCCTCTCGCTCGACGGCGTCAAGCTGAGGAAGAGCGTCGTCCCGGGTGACCAGCTCCGCATCGAGGTGGAGACGATCCGGGTGAAGCCCCGGACGGGCGAGGTCTTCGCGAGGGCCACCGTGGAGGGCTCGGTAGTCGCCGAGGCCAACATGAAGTTCATGCTCATGGACGGCGGCGAGTAATGGCCATCCATCCCTCCGCCGTCGTCGAGCGCGGCGCCGAGATCGACGCGGCCGCGGACGTGGGCCCCTTCTGCCTCGTGGGTCCCCGCGTGCGCCTCGGCCCCGGCACGAGGCTGATCCAGAGCGTCACCGTGCTCGGCCGCACCACGATCGGCGCCCGGAACATCGTCCACCCCTTCGCGGTCATCGGCGGCGACCCGCAGGACCTCAAGTTCCGCGGCGAGGACTCCGTGACGAGGATCGGCGACGACAACGTCATCCGGGAGGGCGCCACCATCAACAAGGGGACCTTCGTTGGGGGCAACACGACCTCCATCGGCAACAAAAACTACATCATGGCGATGTCTCACATCGCGCACGACACCTTCATCGAGGACCACTGCATCCTCGCGAACGCCGCGCTCCTCGCCGGCCACATCAAGGTGGAGTCGCACGCCATCATCAGCGGGTGGGTGGCCGTGCATCACTTCGTGACCGTGGGCCAGCACTCATTCATCGGCGGCTGCTCGCGGATCAACCAGGACGCGCCGCCCTACATGATCGTCCAGGGTTTCGACAGCGAGGTGTACGGCGTCAACAGCGTCGGGCTCCGCCGCCGCGGCTTCAAGCCCGACTCCATCAACGCCCTCCGCGAAGCCCACAAGGTCCTCTGGCGCTCCGGGCTCCCCAAGCCGGAGGCCCTCGCCCAGGTCGAGAAATCGCACGGCCATTTCGCGGAGGTCAAGACCCTCATCGAGTTCCTCCGCGCCTCGGACCGCGGGCGCATGGGGCGCGCGCGGGAGTCCGGCCGCAACACGCCCCTCGGCCCGGAGCCCGAGGAGGACCTGCTCGAATGAGCGTCCATCCCTCCGCCGTCGTGGACCCCTCCGCCTCGGTGGGGGACGGGACGGAGATCGGCCCTTTCTGCGTGGTGGGACCCGGCGTCCGGCTCGGCCCGGGAAACCGCCTCATCGCGCGCGTCCGCATCGCCGGCCCCGTCGGCATCGGGACCGGAAACGTCTTCCACCCCACGGCCGTCGTGGGCGGCGACCCGCAAGACCTCCAGCCCGCCGCCCCGGACGGGCGGATCGAGATCGGCGACGGGAACGTGTTCCGCGAGGGCACGACGGTCAACCTCCCCAAGATGCCGGGCGGCGTCACGAGGATCGGCTCCCGCAACCGGTTCCACTACACGTCCCACGTCGGACACGACTGCACCCTCGGGAATGACGTCATCCTCTGCACCTACGCGGTGCTGGGCGGCCACTCCGCCGTCCAGGACGGCGCCTGGGTCGAGGGCCTGGGGGGGACCCACCAGTTCGTCACCGTGGGACGCGGCGCGTGGACCCGGAGCCACATCCCGATCACCGAGGACGTGCCGCCCTACATGTGGGTGGACGGCAACCACTTCGAGGTCAAGGGCGTTCATCCCCGCCATCAGAGTCCGGCCCTCCAGAATGCCTTCGAGGTCGTCTGGAAGTCCGGTCTGCCCCGGCCCGAGGCCCTGAAGCGGCTGGAGCGGGACCCGGACCCGAAGGTCGCAGAGCTCGTCGAGTTCCTCCGCTGGAGCGCCCGCGGGCGCTTCGGGCGCGGCGGGGAGGCCCGGCGTGGCTAAGTACTCGCGGTCCCTCGTCCGTATCGTTGTTCGCACCGCTGAGCGCCTCCGGCTCGCAGCGGGTATGACCCTGCGAGCTGCAAGCTCAAAGCTGCAAGCTGTGCGCAGCGAAACACACTTATGAAGCCAGGCACAAATCCCCTCCGCGTGGGCGTGGTGGGCGTGGGGCACCTCGGGAAACAGCACGCGAGGCTCTACAGCGCCATGGGCGCCCTCGCCGTCGTGGCCGATTCCGTCCCGGAGCGCGCGGCGGAGATCGGCGGCGCCTACTCGGTCCCCCACACCACCGACTACCGGGAGCTGTTCGGGAAGGTGGACGCGGTCAGCATCGCGGTCCCCACGGTGGATCACTTCCGGGTCGCCCGCGAGTTCCTTGAACGCGGGATCCCCGCCCTCGTGGAGAAGCCCCTCGCCAAGACGATCGCCGAGGCCGAGGAGCTCGTGCGCCTCGCCCGCGCCCGCAAGGTCGCCCTCCAGGTGGGCCACGTCGAGCGCTTCAACCCGGCCGTCACCGCGGTCCTCGACGTCGTCCGCAGGCCCCGCTTCATCGAGGTCCACCGCCTCTCCCCCTTCCGCTTCCGCTCGAGCGACATCGACGTGGTGATGGACCTGATGATCCACGACCTCGACATCGTGCTCCACCTCGTCCGCAGCCCGCTCGCGCGGATCGACGCGGTGGGCATGGCCCTCCTCTTCGGCAAGGAGGACATGGCGAATGCACGGCTGGAGTTCGAGGACGGCTGCGTGGCGAACCTCACCGCCAGCCGCATCTCGGACAAGACCATGCGCAAGACCCGCATCTTCTCGGAGGACTGCTACGTCACGATCGACACCCTCTCGAAGGAGGCGTGGATCTACCGGACCACGCCGCAGCTCGCCGACGCGCTCGCCCGGCTCCCCCGGGACTGCGACCTCTCGCTCGCCGACCTCGCCTCGATCCCCAAGGATCTCTACTCGATCCAGGAGGTGAAGCTCCCCGACGAGGAGCCCCTCGCCAAGGAGCTCCAGAGTTTCGTCGACTGCGTCGCCGGCGGCGCGGAGCCCCTCGTCCCCGGCGAGCACGGGGTGCGCGCCATGAAGGCCGCGGAGCAGGTGCTGACGGAGATGCGCGCCCACCGCTGGAAATGAGCCCCGGGACTCAATGACGACCATCCTGATCGTCGCCGCGGAGACGTCCGGGGACATCCACGGCGCGAACCTCGCGCGGGAACTCAAGGCCCTGGACCCGTCGCTGCGCCTCATCGGGGCCGGCGGGATCCACATGCGCGAGGCCGGCGTCGAGATCCTCGTCGACCCCACCGCGCACGCGTCCGTCGGGATCGTGGAGGCCTTCCAGAACCTCCACCGCTACGCCCGTCTCTACCGGCTTCTGCAGAGCGCGCTCAAGACCCGCCGCCCGGACGCCGCGGTCCTGATCGACTCGCCCGACTTCAACCTCCGACTCGCCGAGCGGGTCCACGACCACGGCATCCCGGTGATCTACTACATCGGCCCCCAGCTCTGGGCGTGGCGGAAGGGCCGCATCAAGACCATCAAGCGCCTGGTCCGGAAGATGATCGTCATCCTGGACTTCGAGGAAGGGCTCTACCGCGACGCGGGCGTGGACGTGGCCTTCGTGGGCCACCCGCTGCTGGACGCGCGGAAGGACGTGGACCGCGAGGCCCTCCGGCGCGAGCTCGGCGTGAAGGGACCCCTGATCGGCCTCCTGCCCGGGAGCCGGGGGAAGCAGTTCCGCTCGCTCTTCCCGATCATGAAGAAGACCGCGGAGCTGATCTCGAAGGAAGTCCCCGACGCGCGCTTCGTGGTGGCGTGCGCCCCCAACATCAACCCCGAGCTGGCGATGGAGCGGGGCCTCCCCGTGGTCTGGAACCGCACGCCGGAAGTGATGGCCTCGAGCGACCTCCTCCTCATCTCCTCGGGCACCGGGACGCTCGAGGCCGCCATCTACGGGACCCCCATGATCGTCACCTACCGGTTGAATCCGCTCACCGCCTACACCCTGGGCCCGCTCGTCTGGATGAACATCAAGGACTGGGCCCTGGTGAACATCGTGGCCGGGAAGCGGATCATGCCCGAGTACTACCAGCGGAAGGGGTCTCCGGAGAATCTCGCCCGGGAGGCGGTGGCGATCCTCAAGGAAGGACGGCTGCCGGGACTGCGAAAGGCCCTCGCCGAGGTGCGCGCGAAACTCGGCTCCCCCGGCGCCTCCCGCCGCGCCGCCGCCGAGGTGCTCAAGGTGCTGCGGGGCGGCGCTTAGGTCCGAGCCCGATGGGTTCGTGATCAGGTCGGGCGCAGGGCTCGAACGGGTCTTGAACCTGGGAGTCGAGGGCCCTGGAACAACCGCACGAAGCGTGAGCCCGCCCGTATAGTTGACGGGGCTCGCGACGGGACGGGGGTGAGGTGCCACGCCATGGCCCGTCCCGCGCCAAGGCGCCACGCTGAAGATACACCGACACGTTTCTCTTAGGGAGGTCATGAAGACCATGATCAGAAGCGGACGCACGGGACTATGGTTCGCATGTTTCACGATCCCTCTGCTTGGGGTCTCCTGCGGAAGCAGGAGTTTCAACGTCCAGCAGCGCCCGTCAGCCCCCTTCAAGACGTTTGGCCAGGTGGTCGTGGAGCCCTTCACAGTCGATGGCGTTGAGAAGCTCGGGCTTGTCGAGAAGACCAAAGCTCTCGACGCCGCGGCGAAGATGACTCAGTACCTGAAGGAACGACTGGAGGGTACGAACTGGTTCAAGGGGGGCGGGCAGGCCCTGACCATCAAGGGCCTTGTGGTCGGATTCGATCCCGGGAGTCAGGCGATGCGGTACTGGGTCGGCTTCGGGGCCGGGACAGGCGAGATCATCGTCGATACGACCTTTTCGAACACTTCGGGAAATCTCGTCGCTCGCGGGAATTCCAGGGGATCCGTTTCAGGCGGCTGGTTTGGAGGAAGCACGAGCAGCGCCTGTGATCGCGTCGCGAAGGCCATCATGGACTTCATCAAGGCCAATCACGAGAAGCTGGAGTGACGAGTACCGGGCTGCCCCCGGGGATGGCGACCGGGTGTTGCAGCTCGGACAGGCGCAGACACCCTGACCCCCCGATTCGCTAGTCCTTGGTGTCGATGTCCTTCGCCCGCTTCTCGTCGGTGAGCACGATTTCGGCGTCCTTCTCGTCCGCGCGGATCTGGATCTTGAGGAGCCGGCCCTCAGCGTCCACCCAGTAGGAGCGGTCGTTGTCCTCGCCGTCGGAGAGGATGAAGCGGCGGCACTTGACCTGCCGGCCCTCGTGCTCCACCGAGTCTTCCTTATCGAACCTCACGACCGAGTTATCGCGGAACTTGGGCTTCTCCCCCACGAGCTGCAGCACCGTGAGGTCGTATCCCTCCGTCTTCGGAAGGATCGTCACCAGGCGCAGGAATGCCGTGTCAACCAGCAGGTTGGCTTTGACCTTCTGCGCCTTCGTCTGCTCGCCCTCCTTCACGACCAGGCGCCCCTCCTTCACCCGGGCGGTGATGGCCATCGTGCGGTCGGGGGAGCTCATGTCGTAGGAGACCTCCTGCACTGAGAAATACTCGTCGGGCAGGCAGGCCACCGAGATTTTC
>JAHFOZ010000011.1:17804-23717 GCA_023261405.1 Planctomycetota bacterium | reverse complement strand
TACGTTGGGGCGCTCCTCGCCGAGCAGGGCGCGCACGGTGCCGGGGCCGTCGGCGGGGTCGATGGGGAGGCCCAGCTCCAGGGTGGCGACCTTGGCGCCCGCGTCGGTCACGACGAGGTGGACGGTGCTTCCGGTCCGGGCGAGGCATTCGAGGAGTCTCCGCCCGTAGGCGGCCCCGGAGGCCCCGGCGAGGGCGACGACGAAGCGGCGTTCGGCCATAGGCTCCTCTTGAGCGCGCACCACGCGGTGTAGCGGTTGAACTCCTCGATCTGGAGGAAGACGAGTTCCTTTATATCGGCGGCGTCGAGCAACTTCAAGGCCATGGGAGGCAGGGCGGCGGCGCACTTGTCCTTGAGGTCGTTCACGAGGAGCTGGAAGCCCCAGGCCCCGCCCATGCGCACGGCGCCCTCCAGGTAGACGTAGCCGATCTCCTCCATCGGGATCCTCAGCCAGGTGCCGAGGTCCGCGGTGAGGAGGTCGGCGTAGACCTGCACGCGGAAGCCGTGCTTCTTCTCGATCTCCTCGAAGATGGACTCGGGCTTGCGCTTGCTCGAGAGCTCGCGGGAGGGCGGCCCGGACTCCATCTTGAGGATCAGGTTCTCGCGGACCAGGTCGCGCTCGAGGCCTTCCATCTGGTGGATGGCGGGAATGGCGTCGAAGCGGATGTGGCCGTACATCTCCTGATACCGGGGCCGCGCGACAACGCCGAGCGAGGCCACGAGCAGGGCGTCCCAGGGGAGCGCCTCGCGTCCCTCGGTGGCGGCCGGCGCATAGGAGAGGATCTCCTCGTGATGCTCGAGGTGGTTGACCCGCCGCGGGGCGGGCAGCGCGGGCAGTTCCACGACCGGGAGGACGTGTGCGCGGATGCCGTCCTTCCCGAGCTCGGCGGCGATGCGGCGGGCGTGGCTTACAGCGATGTTCTCCAGGAAGATCCCGCGTCCGCGCCGGACCGCGAGCTTGACCTCGAGGCGCGTGAGTTCCGGCAGCGCGGGCGCGACGATATCCCCGTACTTGCGCGCATCGACGGGCACGTCGTCCTCGAGCAGGATCGTGCAGCGCGGCTCGTCCACGGGGGGATTATAAGAGATGCCGCGGGGATTGCTCGATCGACGATTCGCCCATTGGATCAGGCCTTTGCGCGGCGAGGCTTTCCGCCGGGTCCGAACCTCTTTTCCAGCCGGCGGGCGACCTCCTTGTGGCTCAGCACGCGGCCTTTCCGGAAATCCCCCTCGCCCTGCGCCACCAGCGTCATGAGCCCGAGGGCATTGCGCATGCTCTCGTAGCTCTGCACGTCCATCATTACAGCGCGCGGCCTTCCGCCCTGGGTGATGATGACCGGGCGCTTCTCCTTGTTAACCTGGTCGAGGAGTTGTTTCGCGCGCGTCTTCATCTCGGTCACGGTACGGATGTCCTTGGCCAGGCTCATGGGGTCCTCCAGTCCTTCAAGCGTCCTTTACTTGGACGCGGGTGTCAAGCCCCGGCGGGGCATTCGTGGCCGGGCCGGTGTAGTATTCGATCGTATGCCCCGCCGTGTGCGCCTGTGGAAAGTCGGCGCGATCGTCCTTGGCCTGATCGCGGCGATCGCCCTGGCGTTCTGGTTCTGGGTGGACTCCGTCGCTTCGCGGCAGTGGGAGGCGGCGCTGCGACGCCTCGAGGAGATCCGGAAGGAGGCCCAGGCACGCCGGCCCGTCCGGAAGGTGCTGCGCGGCGAGCCGATCCCAGGGAATGCGTGGGACGATTACACGGCGGCGCTCGGGGAGGCACGGAAGCTGGCCTCTCCCGGCAAGGCCCTTGCGCTCACCGTCCTTGCAGATCCGAGGTCCGACCCCGTCAAGGCGGTTTCGGTCGTCCAGGCGGGCGCCGCCGCGATCGTGCATTTCCGCAAGGGAGCCCGGAGGGAGACCTCGGACTATCCCGCGGAACTGGAGAGCGTCTCCTCCCGGGCACGGCGAGGGCTCGACGACGACTTCCGGCTCCTCACTTGTCTGGCCCTGGCACAGGCGCGGGTCCTGGACCAAGAGGGGAGGTCGCGCGAGGCGGCCGAAGTCCTTCTGGATTATTTTCAGTTCATGAGGGATCTCTGGGCTGACGGCGGCAGTGGGGGGCGACATTCCGCCAGTCTGGAGATGTGCATCGTGCTGGATGAAGTTCAAGCGTTGATCATGTCGGGAAGCTTTTCCCGGGAGGATTTCCTGGCCTTGGACGGCCAATGCCAGGTGCTTGACTCGGAATTCCCGTCGGCTCTCTTCAAGACACTCGGGGATCTGGTCGGGGATGGAGAGACCGTGGTCTCTATGAGGGTGAATTCCGACCGGCTTCAAGAGGCAGGCTGGAATTGGCTCAAGACCTGGAGGTTCGCATTCTCAGAACGCCTGATCAAGATCGATGCGATCCGGAGGATCGACCAATGCGCCCGGCTGACCGTCTCGCTGGAGGGGCGCCCCTACCATGAGGTCTTCATGGCATACGAGGGTGTCGTCGCCGAGGATCCCGAGTACCCCACGAGGAACCCCTTGTGGACCTCACATGGACATAAGTATTGGGGATCCAATGAACGGATACGTCTGACGCAGATCCGGCTGCTCCGGATGGCTGTCCACTTCAGGGCAACCGGCGAGGTGCTCGACTTGGAAGATCCCTATGGGAACCGGCTCGTTCACTCGGTGACGGGCGGTCATCTCAAGGCATGGAGCTGGGCGAACGGGAGGACGTCGGGCCCCCGGCCGGGCCAATGGAAACCCCTGGGCGACCCGGTTTCCCTTTCGATCGAAACGGATCGGTAGCGGCTCAGAGCCCCAGATCCTTCCACTTCTTGTCCACCAGCGCCTTGATCTCCGGGCTCATCACGATCTCGTCGGGCCAGCGGCGGGTGAAACCCTCGCCGGCGGTCTTTTTCGTGGCGTCGATGCCCATGTGGGAGCCGTAACCGGCGAGGCGGGAGGAGTGGTCGAGGATGTCGATGGGTCCCATCACGAACTCGATGTCGCGCTCCGGATCGATGTGGTTCAGGGACTTCCAGCAGACCTCCCTGTAGTCATGGACGTCGACATCCTCGTCCACCACGAGGATGGCCTTCGTGAACATCGCCTGGCCGAGGCCCCAGATCGTGTGCATGACCTTCCGGGCATGGCCGGGGTACTGCTTCTTGATCGAGACGATCATCAGGTTATGAAAGATGCCTTCCATGGGCATGTGATACTCCACGAGCTCGGGGATCTGCAGCTTCATGAGCGGGAGCATCAGGCGCTCGATGGCGTAGCCGATATAGCCGTCCTCCTGGGGCGGCGCGCCGACGATCGTGGTGTGGTAGACCGGCTTCGCGCGCTGGGTGATGCACTGGACGCGGAAGACGGGGAAGTCGTCCTCGAGCGAGTAGTAGCCCGTGTGGTCGCCGAAGGGCCCCTCGCGGCGGCGCTCGACGGGGTCCACCGTCCCCTCGAGGACGATCTCGGCGTTGGCGGGGACATCGATCTCGACGGTCTCCGCGCGCGTGAGCCGCGTGGCCTCCTGCCGGATGAGGCCGGCGAAGAGGCACTCGTCGACGTCGGGAGGGAGCGGCAGCGTGGCGGCGAAGCAGAGCGCGGGGTCGGAGCCGATGGCGGCGGCGACCTGGAGCGGCGCCTTGGATTTCCGGAGGTGGCGCGCGCCGTCCTTGTGCCAGTGGAAGTGCATGCCGGTGGTCCGCTTGTCGTAGACCTGCATGCGGTAGGCCCCGACGTTGCGCTTCCCGGTCTCCGGGTCATACGTGAAGACGAGGGGGAAGGTGATGAAGCGCCCGCCGTCCTGCGGCCAGCACTTGAGCACCGGGAGTTTCCCGAGGTCCACCTGCTCGCCCTTGAGGACCACGTCCTTGCAGAGGCCGCCCGACACGGTCTTCGGGAGGAAGCTCGCCGCCTCCATGAGCTTGGGGAGGGCCTTGATCTTCTCGATGAACCCCCCGGCGGGAGGGTTCATGGCGAGGGCGAGGAGGTTCCCGAGCCGCTCGGGGAGCTTCTCGAGCGTCTCGATGTCAAGGCCGAGCGCCATCCGCTCCTTCGAGCCGAAGAGATTGATGGCCACGGGCATGGAGTGGCCCGTGACGTTCTCGAAGAGCAGGCCGGGCCCGCCCTGCTTGGTGACGCGGTCGGCGATCTCGGCGATCTCGAGATCCTGGGAGACGGCGGTCCGGATCCGCTTGAGCATGCCCTTCTGCTCGAGGGCCTGGATGAATTCCTGCAAGTCCCGGTAGGGCATGCGCGCGAGTCTAGCGCGGGGTCCGGCGGGTGTACAGGATCAGGTGAGCCAGGTCATGAACATCCGGAACGCGAACGCGGCGAGGCCGAGGAGCGCCAGGATGGCCAGCGGCCAGAGGACCCATGCGAACCAGGGCACGTCGATGTCGGTCGGCGGCTCGAACCCCGGCGGGTAGGTGGCGGGGGGAGAGGGTTCCTCGTGCAGGTCATCCATCGCCCCCATGATACCCCTCCGGCCACAAAACAGACAGTCCGTTTTATGGCTGCCCGACCCTAATCCTTGTGGCCCACGTGGATGGCGGCTACCCCGCCGAACACCAGTTCGTAGTCAACGCGGGTGAAGCCGGAGGCGAGCATCAGGGATTTCAAGTCCTCGGGGCGGGGCCAGCGGGAGACGGAGTCGGGCAGATAGCGATAGGCGTCGATCTCCGCCCGGGCGATCATGCGACCGACTCTGGGGAGGACGTGGCCGAAGTAAAGCAGGTAGCCGCGGCGCAGCAGGGAATTCTCCGGCAGCGTGAATTCGAGGATCACCGCCCGCCCGCCCCGCCGCAGGACGCGCGACATCTCACGGAGGCCGCCCCCCGTATCCACCACGTTGCGGATGCCGAAGGCCACCGTGCAGGCATCGAAGACGCCGTCCCGGTAGGGGAGCAGCAGCGCGTCCCCCTGCTGGAAACGGACCGCCCCGGCCGGGAGCCGCCTCCGCGCCTTGAGCGCTGCCACCTCCAGCATGCGGAGCGAGAAGTCCACCCCCACGACCTCCGCGCCCCACTGCCGCCGGATCTCGAACGCCAGGTCCCCCGTGCCGGAGCAGACGTCCAGCACCCGCCGCGCCCCCGCCAGCTTCGCCGCCGCCCGCTGCCGCCACAGCACGTCCGAGTTCAGGCTGAGCAGGTGGTTCAGGAGGTCGTAGCGCGGCGAAATCTGGTCGAACATCCGCCGGACCCGGGCGGGGGCCTTGTCGACCGGCCGTGATGCGGGGACGGCGTGCATGGCGGCGATTCTAAGGGCCACCGAGCGGGGGAGTAAAGGGCGAATCCGGTCTCACGATTCTGCTTGCAGGGGTCCGTCTTCTCCTGCTAACGTCCGGCGCATGGCGCGATCGGGCGCAGCGGCGGGGCTGCTGGAAACCTGGGCGAAGCGCCCGTCGCAGGCGGTCGCCGCATCCCTCCGGACCTTCTATTCGAAGCATGCGCTCTCCCTCCCGCTGCCGGTGCGGGCGGCGCTTTGCATCGCGCTGGGCGAGGCGGCGGAGGTCGAGGGCCGCTTCGAGATCGCCCGCCACCTCTACGCGTCGGCGGTGGCCGCGGTGGACCCGCAGAAGGACGAGACGCTCTACGCCCGCGCGGCGCTGCGGGCGCTCCTGAACGCGTCGCGACTGGGCGACCGGGCGGTGCTCTCGGGGGTGGCCGCGCTGGTGGAGAAGCTTCCCGAGGGGGAGACGACGCCGCGCCTCGCGGGGCTGGGAGCCGCGGCCCGGGGCCTGGAGCGCATGCTCGCGGGCGACTGGACGGCGGCGCGGAAGTCCTTCGAGGCGGCGATGGGCGCGGCCTGGGAGTCGCGCGACGCCGACGCCGAGGCGCTGGCGCATCACCTGCTGGCGCAGGCGTGGGAGCGGCTGGGCCGCGTGGCGCGCGCCAACGAGCACGTCGAGGCCGCGCAGAGAGCGGCGGCGCGG
>JAHFOZ010000011.1:10469-17794 GCA_023261405.1 Planctomycetota bacterium | reverse complement strand
CGGCTCGTGCCTGCTGGAGCGCCGCTTCGCGCTGGAGCAGATCCTCTCGCGGCTCACGGCACGGCTCACGCCGGCGGGGCTGGCCGAGGCGCGGAAGTTCATCGAGGACGTGCGCCGCCGCGGCTTCCCGCGGCTTGAGTCGATGGCCTGGTCCAAGCTGACGCTCCGCCTCCTCCCCGGCCGCGCCTACGCCGAAGCCTTCCTCGCCCGCTCCGAGGCGCTGCTCCCCGAGGGGCACGCCGACCGTAAGTTCGTGCGGGACGTGAAGTCGGGGTTGGGGAAGGGGGCCACCGCCGGAGGCCGGCCGGAGAAGGGCATCCTCCGGGAGCTGGAATCGCTGCTGCGGCTCGCGCGGGCGTAGGTGGGTCCAGCCTGTAGCTGAGAGCTTGTAGCTTGTAGGACCACGAGCTACGGGCTATGAGCCCACCCCGCGACCCCTACGCTGTTTCCTTCTTCGGGTCGGAGGCGGCTTCCTTCCGGGCCTGCTTGAGCGGCCGGGGGGCGAGCGGTTCCTCGCCGCGGACGTGCTTGTCGGTGATCACGTACTCGCGGGAATCCTTCCGCAAGGGGAGCTCGAACATCACGTCGAGCATGATGCTCTCCACGAGCTGGCGCAGCGCGCGGGCGCCCGTCTTCTTCTCGATGGCCTTGTGGGCGATGGCGCGCAGGGACTCGGGGGTGAACTCGAGCCTCGCGTTGTCCATCTCGAAGAGCCGCTTGTACTGGCGGAGGAGCGCGTTTTTGGGCTCGGTGAGAACCTGGGTGAGCTGATCCTCGCTGAGCGGGCGGACGACGCACTGCACGGGCAGGCGGCCGACGAACTCGGGGATCATCCCGAATTCGATCAGGTCCTCCGGCTCCACTTTCTCGAGGGTGTCGCCCAGTTCCCGCTCGTCCATGTTGCCGCCGGCGGGCACGTCGGTCTTGAACCCGATCTGCTTCTTCCCGCAGCGCCGCGCGATGGTGTTCTCCAGGCCGTCGAACGCGCCGCCGCAGATGAAGAGGATGTGCGAGGTGTCGACCTGGATGTACTCCTGCTCCGGGTGCTTGCGCCCGCCCTGGGGCGGGACGTTGGACATCGTGCCCTCGAGCATCTTGAGGAGCGCCTGCTGCACGCCCTCGCCCGAGACGTCGCGGGTGATCGAGGGGTTGTTCTGCGTCTTGGCGATCTTGTCGATCTCGTCGATGAAGATGATGCCGCGCTCGGCGCGCTCCACGTCGAAGTCGGTCTCGTGGAGGAGCTTAAGGAGGAGGTTCTCCACGTCCTCGCCCACGTAGCCCGCCTCCGTGAGGGTGGTGGCGTCGCCGATGGCGAAGGGGACGTCGAGGACCTTGGCGAGGGTGCGCGCCAGGAGGGTCTTTCCGGAGCCCGTGGGGCCGATGAGGAGGATGTTGGACTTCTCGATTTCCACGTCGTTCTCGACGGGGTGCATGATGCGCTTGTAATGGTTGTTCACGGCGACGGCGAGGGACTTCTTGGTGCGCTCCTGGCCCACGACGTACTTGTCGAGCTCCGCCTTGATCTCGGTGGGGGCGGGGAGGCGCTTGAGCGGGTAGGGGCGGTGGGCGCCCTTGAGGGACTTGTGGGGCTTCTTTTCGACCTTGAGGATCTGGTTGCAGATCTCGACGCACTCGTCGCAGATGCAGATCTCGCCGGGCCCGGCGATGAGGTTGCGGACCTCGCTCCGGCTCTTGGAGCAGAAGGTGCAGAAGCGGTCGTCGGTCCCCCGCTTTTTCGTGGTCATCGGCGCTGTTCCCTCGCTCTCGTATTATATCGTCCGATTCCGCAAAATCTGCACAAGGAGCGGGAAAGTAAGGGCCTGATCCGCCGGGCCGGCCCGGGGCAGGATCTCCCGGGGAATCAAGGGTGGTCGAACCCCTATCGATCCTCTCGGGCGGCGATGTCGCCCCCGCCCTTGACCTCGGGGTCCTTGAGGGAATCCACCACTTCGTCCACGATGCCGTATTTCTTGGCCTCGTCGGAGGACATGAAGCAGTCGCGGTCGCTGTCCCGTTCCACCTTGTCGACGGCCTGGCCGGTGTGCTTGGCGAACAGCTTGTTCATGCTCTTCTTGAGGCGGAGGATCTCGTCGGCGGTGATCTTGATGTCGGAGGCCGTCCCCTGGGCGCCGCCCGAGGGCTGGTGGATCATGATGCGGGAGTTGGGCAGGGCGTAGCGCTTGCCCTTGGTGCCGCCCGCCAGGAGCAGGGCCGCCATGCTGGAGGCCTGGCCGATGCAGTAGGTGGCCACGTCGCAGTGGACGAACTGCATGGTGTCGTAGATGGCCATGCCCGCACTGACGTAGCCGCCGGCGCTGTTGACGTAGACGTTGATGTCCTGGCTCTTGTTCTCCATCTGCAGGAAGAGCATCTGGGCGATCACGAGGTTCGCGATGTAGTCGTCGATGCCCGTGCCGATGAAGATGATCCGGTCCTTGAGAAGGCGGGACCAGATGTCGTAGGAGCGCTCGCCGCGCCCCGTCTTCTCGATGACGATCGGTGTCAGGTATCCCATGGTCGTCGCCCCCCGGCCTGGCCCCCGATTAAGGGGCCTTCTCCTCGATAACGGCCTTGGACAGCAGGAATTCCCGCACGAGTTCCTCGCGCATCCGTCGCCGGAGCTGCGCCAGGAGGCCCTGTTCCTCGAGGTAGGCCTTCATCTCGTGCGGCCACTTGCCGTACTGCGTCGCGATCTGGCCGATCCGCTCCTCGACCTGGTCCTCGGTGACGAAGATCTTCTCCTTCGCCGCGATGTGCTCGAGGATGAAGTGGATCCGGAGGGCCTTCTCCATGCCCTCCTTGGACTGGTTCTTCTGCTCTTCAACCGACTTCTTGATCTCCTCCTCGCCCACGCCCTTCATGGCGAGGTCCAGGTGCATCCGCCGGAGCGCCTCCTCGGCCCCCGAGATCACGAGCCCCTCGGGCAAGGGGAAGCTGTTCTCCTGCACGATCGCGTCCACGACCTGGTCGGCCATGGCGGCGCGGGCGTGGGTCTCCTTCTCGCGGAGCACCTTCTTGCGGATGTCCTCCTTGAGCTCGTCGAGCGTGTCCATGTCGAAGGACTTGAGGAACTCGGCATCGATCTCCGGCAGCTTCTTCCGCTTCAGGCCCTTCACGGTGACCTTGAGGACGGCATCCTTCCCCGCGTGGTTCTTCTTGGGGAAGTCGTCCGGGAGCTTCACGGGCACGTCCACGACGTCGCCGGCCTTCTTCCCCTCCACGGCCTTGTGGAAGTCCGGCAGGGGGACGTTGTAGAACGTGATCTCGGAGTCGAGGAAGAGCGCGGTGTTCTCCGCCGTGTCGACCGCGTGGCCGCCCTCGGAGAGCTGGAAGTCCGCGGTGAGCTGGTCGTGCTCGCGCGCGACCCCGTCCTCGGCGGGCACCAGCTCCGCCTTGGACTCCTGGTAGCCGCGGAGGACCGCCTCGACGTCCTTGTCCTCCGCCGCGAGGGGCGGCTTGACGACCTTGACGCCCTCCCAGTTCTTGAGCTCGACCTTCGGCCGGATCTCGAGGGTGAACTCGAAGGCGAAGGCCTTGCCCTCTTCGACCACGAGCTTGTCGATCTCGATGTGCGGCTCCGCCACGGGCTCCAGCTTCTTCTCCTCGCGGACCTCCTCGAAGGCCCGGTTCACGAGCTCGAAGCGCAGGTCCTCCAGGAGTGCCTTCCCGAATTTGCGCTCCATGATGGCGCGCGGGGCGTGGCCCTTCCGGAAGCCGGGGAGCGCCATCGTCTCGTTCAGCTCGCGGTACTTCCCGTCGACCTCCTCCTTGACCCGGGCGGCGGCGATTTCCACCCTGAGCTTGAGCTTGCAGGGACCGGCCTCGGAGACCTCGCAGACGGGGCTGAGCTTCTTGTCCTCGGCGTGGTCATGACCGGCATGATCGTGCCCGGCGTGGGAGTGGGTCGCCTCGGTCATAGGCGCGGTATTCTAGCAGGAGAGGCGGGGGAATCAAGGAACATGAGCCCGCGGGCCCGGCTATAATCCGCGCGTGGGTCCCGCGAAACTCCGCCGCCTGCTCGCGTCCCTTCCGGAGACCCCCGGCGTCTACTTCATGAAGGACGGGCGCGGGCGCGTCCTCTACATCGGCAAGGCAAAAAACCTGAGGAGCCGGGTCTCCACCTACTTCCACGGGTCGTATGGCGAGGCGCGGATCCGCGCCATGGTGGCGAAGGTCCGGGACGTCGAGGTCCTCCGGGCCCCCTCGGAGGTGGACGCGCTTCTCATGGAGGCTCGGCTCATCAAGGACATCCAGCCGCGCTACAACGACCGGCTCAAGGACGACAAGTCCTTCACGATGCTCGCCCTCACCCGCTTCGACGACTTTCCCAAGGTCTGGGTGGTCCGCGAGACCGACGAGGTGGACGCCGAGCGCTACGGGCCGTTCACGAGCGCGGGCGAGCTGCGCGACGCCATCCGCCACCTGCAGAAGGCCTTCCGGTTCGCCACGTGCGCGATCGAGATGCGGGAGAACGACGCGAAGCGCCGGCACTTCCGGCCCTGCCTCCTCCATGCGATCCGGCGCTGCACCGCCCCCTGCGCCGACCGCATTTCCCGCGACCGCTACGCGGCGGACATCGAATCCCTCCGGAAATTCCTGGGGGGCGGGAGGGAGGAACTCCTGGCGGAGCTCCGGGCGCGGATGAAGGAAGCGTCCCGCGGTCTGGAGTTCGAGCGCGCCGCCCAGCTGCGCGACCAGGTGCGCGCGCTCGAGGGGTTCGCGAAGAAGGCCGGACCGGACTACGTCGAGGGGGACATCACGCCCATCGACCCGCGCGTCGGGCTCGAGGCGCTGGGCGCGCTCCTGGGCCTCCCCGCGCCGCCCAGGACGGTCGAGGGCGTGGACATCGCGCACGTGCAGGGGGCGGACAGCGTGGGATCGGTCGTCTCTTTCGTCGACGGAATCCCCTTCAAGAGCGGTTACCGGCGGTATAGAATCAAGACCGTCGAGGGGATCGACGATTACGCCATGATCCGCGAAGTGGTGACCCGGCGCTTCCGCCGGCTCGAGGCGGAGGGCAGGATGCTGCCGGACGTGCTCCTGGTGGACGGCGGCGCGGGCCAATGGGGGGCGGCGCGCGCGGCGCTCGACGCGATCGGGTCGGGCCCCAGGGTGCTGCTCTCGCTCGCGAAGGAGGAGGAGACGATCTTCCGGGAAGGCAGGCCGCTGGTCGTGGACAAGGCGTCCCCCGCGCTCCGGCTCCTGATGTACGTGCGCGACGAGGCCCACCGCTTCGCCCAGCATTACCACCACCTGCTCCGCGGAAAGGCGCTGACCGAATGAGCGAGCCCGCAGAGGCCGTCCCGCCGCCGCCTCCGGCGCCCGAGCCGCCGCCGCGGAAGCGCGGGTGGTTCGTGGCGCTCGCGTGGCTGACCCTGGTCCTCTTCGCGGCCTTCACGGCGTGGATCACGATCGTGGCGGCCACGATCCCGCAGATCCGGGACCGGAACGAGAAGGCCCGGATGGAGCGGTCGCGTTGAAGGCCGACGGGCCGCGCATCACGGGGGGCACGGCCCGCGGGGCGCGGCTCTTCGGGGTCCCGGGGAAGGACGTGCGGCCGGCCCTGGCCCGGATGCGCGTCTCGGTCTTCGAGGTCCTGCGCGCGCGGCTCGAGGGGGCGCGGGTGGTGGATCTCTTCGCGGGGACGGGGAGCCTGGGGATCGAGGCGCTCTCGAGGGGCGCGGCGCACGTGCGGTTCCTGGACACGGACGAGCGGTCGCTGGAGGCCATCCGGAAGAACCTCGAGAAGCTCCGCTTCGCGGGGCGGGCCGAGGTGCTGCGCGCGGACGCCTTCCAGGAGGCGGGGCGGCTCCCCCCGGCGGAGCTGGCGTTCGTGGATCCGCCGTACGCGTTCTACGGGGAGCGGGCGGCGGAGCTGAGGGCGCTCGTGGAGACGCTGCTGGCCCGGGTGGTGACGGATCCGGAGGGCCGGGTCGTCGTGGAGCACCGTCCAGGGAAGGGGGTCGGGGAACTGCCCAACGCGCGGACGGTGGACGAGCGCGTGTACGGGGGGACCGTGGTGACGATGTATGCGAGGGGGTAGATGACACAGCCGCCGGAACAGGACAGGATCCGCCGTCTCATGCAGGAGAACCTCTACGTCAAGGGGCAGGTCTTCGAGCTGGAGCAGCGCCTCAAGAAATTCTCGCAGGCCGCGGAGGGGGCCTCCACGGACACCGCCATCATGCGCGTGCTCAAGGGCAAGGATACCCGGCTCGAGGAGGCCGAGAGGCAGCTCGAGGAGAAGCAGTCGGTGATCGCCCAGACCTCGGCGGAGCTCGACCGCCGCAGCGCCGAGCTCCACCTGTGGATGGACTCCATGCGCCTCTACACCGAGATCTTCGAGAACGAGCCCGCGGCGATCATCGGCCTGAACGTCGAGGGGAACGTGATCCTCTTCAACCGGGCCGCCGGCGCCGCCTTCGGCGACAAGTTCCGCGCCACGCTGCGCCATCCGATCGAGTCGGTGGATTTCAGCGGCTTCGACCCCGCCACGCCGAGGCTGGCGCGGGAGGCGATCGCGCGCCGCCAGCTCGTGCAGAACCTGGTGCGCGTCCGGGACCGGCGGATCTCGACCTCCGTGTTCCCGATGATCACGGCCAAGGAATTGAACGGCGTGCTCATCAAGATCGCCGTCGTGACGGAGAAATAGGGCCCGCCGCGTCCGGTTCGCCTTTACCTCCGGCTCTCCGCGTCATCACAGGTGCGGTGATTCCAAAGGAGGAAGCGATGAAGAGCCTGATGGCGGTGCTGACGGCGGCCCTGGCGGCGTTTTCCGGCGTCGAGGCCCTGGGCCAGGACCCGGGGCGCGCGGAGGCCGCGCACAAGCTGGATTCCATGAAGGTCTCGGTGGATTTCCAGAACGTGAAGCTCTCGGAGACCCTGGACTACCTCCGCGAAGTCACGGGGCTCAACATCGTGCTCAAGGCCGGCGCGGTGGAGGGCGACCCGGCGCTGACCCTCAAGGTCCGCGAGCTCACGGCCCGGTCGGTCCTCAAGCTGCTCATCGCCTCCCGGGGCCTCGCCGCCGTCTGGCGCGAAGGCGCGGTGCTGATCGTCCCTCAGGAGGATCTCGGGGATTCCATGAGCCTGAAGATCTACGACACCCGCGCGCTCGTCATGAAGCTCCAGGACTTCGCGGGACCGGTGATGGAACTCGTGAAGCCGGGGGGGACGGCCACGATGGGGGTCAGCATCACGTTATTGAACTAGCCCACGCAAGCGCTCCCGCCCGACTTCCTCGTGGAACTCGTGAAGGACAACTCGGGCGCCCGGAGCTGGGAGCACCCCAAGGCCTCGATCACCCACGTGAGCGGCCAGCTCGT
>JAHFOZ010000011.1:0-10459 GCA_023261405.1 Planctomycetota bacterium | reverse complement strand
ACCGCGAGATCGACCGCCTGCTGGCCCGGGTGGGACAGTACCAGTAGTCGTCGGGACGCGGGTAGCTCCCGGGGCCCGGCGCCGTCCTGTGGCGCGCGGGCCCCGCGGTTTTTTGTGGGACCTGTCCCGGGCAGCCACTCTCCCTGTCCCGGGGAGCCACCGGGGTTCCCCGTGACAGGTTTTCGACGAATCGACTTTACCGCGGGGGGCGGGCGGCGTCGAAGCCGTGGAAGTGGAGTTCGCACGAGACAGGGGTTAGAATGACGGAGAAGAGAGGTCTTATGAAGAACGCGACGCTGACCCTGGGGATCCTGGCCTCCCTGGCCGCGCCCCTCCTGGCGCAGGAGTCCACGGACGAACTCGATCCGCGGAAGCTGGAGGTCGTCAACAAGCTCAACACCATGAGGGTGAGCGTGGACTTCACCGCCACCCCCTTCGAGGATGCGGTGGCCTTTCTCCGGGACTTCTCCGGGCTCAACATCGTGGTCAGCGGCGACGTGGCCCAGAAGCACTCCGCCGACGAGCTCAAGATCACGCTGAAGGTGAAGGACCTGCTGCTGAAATCCACCCTCAAGCTCATGCTCAGCGGCCGCGACCTGGCGGGCGTCTACAAAGACGGCGTCCTCCTCATCGTGCCCAAGGACAAGGCCAACTCCGCCGTGAACCTGCAGCTCTACGACGTGCGCGACCTCCTGGTGAAGATCCAGGACTTCCCGGGCCCCAAGGTCGAGCTGGTCTCGCCCTCCGCCGGGGGTGGCGGACCGCTCACGGGCGCCACGTTCACCCTGGAGGAGCCCAAGTCCACCATCACCGAGGAATTCATCGTGGAGATGATCAAGACCAACACGGGCGACCGCAGCTGGGACGAGAACGCGGGCGCGTCGATGAACCTGGCCAACGGGGTCCTGATCGTCTCGCAGACCCGGAAGGTCCACGGCGAGATCAAGCACCTCATCAACCTGCTGCGCCAGTTCAAGTAGACCGCCGACCGGGATGCCAAGGGGCCGGGAGGGGAGACCTCCCGGCTTCATTCGTTGTGGCTGTCCGGCGCTGCTGCGTGCAGTTCACAGATAGTCGAAGAACCGGAGCCACCCACTCACTCCATAAGGGCGAACTGAGGCAGTCGCCGGGTCCCCGCCCCGCGCAATCCCTCTGACGTTTCCCCCCCGGGCGACGTCTAACTGTATAGTAGAATCCCCTTGGGGTGAGCCCGCACTGATCCGCCGGGTTGGCCCGCAGGAGAGCAACCCGGAGAATCAGTGCAGTCGAATCCCTAGGGGCAGCCTTCGGGGCTTCATTTGGCGGGACGAGGTATGATCATGATCCGCACCCTCCTCGGGGGCCTGGCGGCCTTGGCCCTGCGGGGACCCGCGGACGCCGGTCCGCCGGCGGAGTCGCCACAGCAGCAGGAGGAGACGATCTTCATCGACGAGGTGAAGAAGGACTTCCTCGACAAGATCACCAAGTGCGAGCAGGAAAAGCAGTGGAAGGCGCTCTTCGAGCACTACACCTACGGGCTCAAGAAGTACGCGCAGAAGGTCGTCGCCGTCTCCGCCCCCGACGCCCGCACGGGCGGCGAGCGCTGGACCAGCGTGAACGAGTTCCTCATCCAGAGGCTCTCCCGCCTGCCCAAGGCCGCCTACGAGTACTACCGGCTCGAGTACGACGGCCCCGCCCGCGCCGCCTTCGACAAGGCCCGCGAATCGGGCAGCCGACGCGAGATCGAGAAGGCCGTGGAGGATTACTTCTTTTCCAGCCACACCGACGAGGCCCTCGACCAGCTTGCCAACACCGCCTTCGACGAGGGTCGCGTGGACGAGGCGGCCTCCTGCTGGAACCGCCTCCTCCGATACTACCCCGACGCCGACATCCCCCGCGCCGTCACGGCCGCCCGCATCGCCAACGCCTGCCGCATCGCCGAGAATGAAGCCTCCCTCGCCGACCTCCGCCGCTACGTCGTGGAGTCGAAGCTCGAGGGCACCCTGGCGGTGGGCGGCGTCACGCAGGAACTCCGCGACTGGCTGGGGACCGTCCAGATCGCCATCCGCGTCTCCGAACCGCGCCCCCTCAAGAGCCCTTACGCCCTCGAAGCCCAGGACCTCCACGCCCGCAAGGTCGTCGGCGTCCGCAACGACATCAAGCGCTGGACCTACGACTTCGCGGCCGACCGCGAGGGCGCGAAGCAGGCCGCCAACCCCACCCCGGAGGAGCAGCGCAAGGCCGCCATGATCCTCGCCCTGCAGCAGCGCCAGGCGGCGCCCCCCCAGTACGGCGAGTACCCCGTCTTCCCCGCCCACGCGCGCCTCCGCGGCCGCGACTACGTCCTCTGCTGCGACGGCACCCGCTTCCTCGCCGTGGACCCCGCCCGCGTGAAGGGAGCCAGCTTCAGCGCGGGCGTATACTGGAAATACCCCGCCGAGCCCATCCTCCGTCCCACCCAGGCGGAGCGCGGGGGGGTGGGCGGGAAGCCCTACGTGGGCGTTGCCGTGGACGGCGAGTACTGCTATACCGTGATGTACTCGAAGCCCGCGCTACGGATCCGCGACAACAACCCCCAGAACTACGATTTCTTCGAGGGCACCACCGCCGTCAAGTGCCTTCACATCCCCACCGGCCGCCTCGTCTGGGACACCGACCAGCCGCCGGTTCACGACGAGGTCAAGAAGCTGGACTTCTACGACCGCAATTTCTCGTTCTCGGGCGCCCCCATCGTCCGGGGCGACCGCGTCTTCGTGGGCATCTGCACCTCGCCCATGGGGGAGCAGGAGAGCCGCGTCCTCTGCCTCGACCGCCGGACCGGGCGGCCCCTCTGGAGCACCTTCCTCGCCTCCGCCTCCGGCGGCGGCCGGAACATGTGGGGCTGGGGCGGGGGACGCATGATCGCCTACCAGACGATGATGGTCGAGCAGGGCGGCGTGATCTACGCCCACACCAACCTCGGCGTCATGGCGGCGCTCAATCCCGTCTCGGGCAGCATCCTCTGGCTCTCCAAGTACAAGCGCTCCGTCTCGCGCGGGCAGAATGACGGGGGCCAGGCCTATGTCCTCCGCCCCGCCAACTGGCCCGTGGTCTGGCGCGGGCACGTCTTCGTCCTCGCCCAGGACCGCATCGAGATGCTGGCCTTCGACAAGCTCTCCGGCCGCCCTGTCGAGTATCCGTCCATCAAGACCCGCGAGGGCGAGCTCGACTGGAAGCTCATGACCCACCTGGTCGGCGCGGTGGACGACTGGATGGTCGTGGGAGGGACCATGAGCCACGTGATCCGGCTCAAGGACTACCAGGCCTACAGCCTCGCCAGCTCCAACACCTCCCGCACGGGCCTCGGGATCATCCACAACGACCTCGTCTACCTCCCCGCCACCAGCACCAGCCACCAGGCCTCCAACCAGGTGGGCGTCCTGGCGATCTACGACACGCGCACCTGGAAGAGCCTGGACCAGCCCTCCTGGAAGGACGTGAACGAGTACGGCAACCTCCTCATCGCCGGCGACTACCTCGTCGTGGCCACGAACAAGCTCATGGTCTACACCGACGTGGAGACGCTCCGCGGCGAGTTCGTCCACCGTCTCCACCAGAGCCCGCCCCACGCGCCTTCACTTCATGAATTCGGGGAGGTGATGCGCGAGAACGACCGCCTCGAGGAGGCGGCCGAGGCATACCTGGCCTACATCAAGGCCGCGGAGGGCGACCCGGAGCACGTCGCGAAGGTCGGCAAGGTGAAGCGCGAGCTCCACGGCATCTTCATGAAGCGAGGGGAGGAGGCGGAGGCGAAGGGCGAGTCCGCCAAGTCCCTCGAGTTCTTCGCGTTCGCCAAGGAATTCTCCTTCGACGAGAAGACCCGTGCGGACTCCACCCGCCGCGTGGCCGAGACCTTCGAGAAGCTCCAGCGCTGGAAGGAGGCCGTGGCGCAGTACCAGGAACTCGTGGAGAAGGCCCGCGGCCTCTACCACCGCGAGGCGGACCAGGTCGGCAAGCTCTGGGAGCACGCCCGCGGGAAGATCGAGGGCATCCTGGCGAAGGCCCCGGACGCCTACGAGGACGTGGAGAAGCAGGCCCAGGAGGCGCTCCGGAAGGCGAAGGAGCAGGGCGCCGACGCGCTCAAGGACGTGATGGACCGCTTTCCCAACTCGAAGACCGCGCGCGACGCCTGGCAGAGGATCCTCGACGCGCTCCTCAAGGAGGGCCGCTTCGACAAGCTCCGCTCCTGGTACAACGACTTCAAGGATCGCTTCAAGACGGACCTGGACTTCGACTCCTCCCGCAAGGTGCTGGAGTTCCTGGAGAAACTCGGCGACACGGAGCGGCTCCGCTGGGAGCTCGGGAAGTTCGCCGCGCGCTTCGAGGCCGAGACGGTGGCGCTCGAGGCGGAGCGCGTGCCCGTGAAGGACTGGGTGGCGCGCCGGCTCGCCGCGCTGGACGCCTCGCGCGCCCCGGCCGCGGGGCTCCGCGGTCCCCTGCGCAAGCTGGGCGAGATGGAGTCCGCCCCGGGCGCGGTCGCCGATCCGCTCGCGCTGGACGGCACGCCCCTGCCGCTCCTTCCCCTCGGCGTGGAGCCCCCGGCCCTCGGGAAGGACCGGGAGCTCTTCTCCCGCGGGTCGAGCGTGGAGCTCTGGGACCTGACGGAGAAGCGCCGGCTCTGGTCCTGCCCCCATCCCGGCGGCTGGCTGGGCGTGACGTTCGCGGATGTGCCGGGCTCCGAGACCGGGGTCGTCGTCCAGTCGGTGAAGCCGGACTCCCCCGCCGCGAAGGCGCGCCTGGAGCGGGGCGACGTGCTCCTGGCCCTGGCGGGCGAGCCCATCCGGTCCGATACGTTCAGCGACCGCATGGCCGCGCTCACGCCCGGGACGCCCGTGGAGTTGACCTGGAAACGGGGCGACAGGCCGGAGATCTTACTGAGTCTCGAGCCAGCGGCGTATCCGGCCGGGTTTCGCCCGGCGATCGTGGGCGCCGCGTACACGCGCGACTACTCCGTCGCCGTGGCGTGGGAGGACGGCGTGGCCTCGATCGACCTGGCCACGGGTCGCGTCCAGTGGACCTTCCGCGGGCTGCGCGACCGTTTCCACGTCCGCGCCTTCCACGCCACCGATGGTCGCCTCTATGTTTACGAGGGCAGCCGCGTCGACCGCGACCGGGACCCGTTCCGGGGCCATTCGGCGCAGGGCGCGCAGAAGCGGCAGGTCTTCCTCCCCGCCGACTCCCATCACCGGCTGCTCTGCCTCAACGACTTCACGGGCGAAGTGGCGTGGGCGCGCCCGTTCGAGTGCGAGCAGATCAGCCAGAACCCGAACTACACCATCGCCTTCTTCGGGAGGTACCTGGCGGATCACGTGGTCTTCCTCCAGGCCCTGGCCCGGCCGGGCGCCACGGAGTGGGTCCTCTGGCAGCTCGCCGCGCAGGACGGCGCCACCGTGGGCGGGGGGCGGAGGAGCCTCGTCGGGCAGGTGATCGCCTGGACGGCCGACGTGGAGCGCGGCGCCTTCTACTACGTGGCCGACCTCACGAGCGACCGTCGCGAGCGCTATCTCTACAACCTGCCCATCGACCCGGCGAAGGCCGACCTCCCGAAGATCGAGGTGGCCCTGCATCCCCAGCGCTTCATGCCCCAGACGCACGGCGCCTGCACGCTGGCGGCCGGCCGGGATTACATCTGCCTGCTGGTCCCTCCGCCCCAGGACGGGGCCGACCACCGCCTCTGGGTCTTCAAGGCCGACACGGGCAAGGAGTTCCGCTCGCTCTCGCTCCTCCCGGACCGCACGCTCTCGAGGGCTGCGGCGCGCGGCGCGCTGATGGACGCGGAGGGGCTGCTCTATGTCTACAACGTGCCGCGGGGGCCGGGCCCCGCGGGCCGCGCGTACCTCACCGCGTTCCGCGTGGGAGGGGAGCCCGCGGACCTCGTGGCCTGGGACGCGCCGGCGCCCGTGATCGCCAGCGCGCCGGACGCCTCCTTCACCCTGGGGACGGACTCGCGCGGTTTCGCGGTGTTCGCCGCGCCGCGCGCGACCGCGCCGGGACAGGCGGGGGAGAGCGGCGTGGTCGCGGTCTACGACCGGGCGGCCGAGGGCTACCTCCACATGGTGCACTCGGAGCTCTCGGCATCGACCGACCCGGCGGGCCAGTCACAGGCCCACGCGGCCTATCGCCGCGGCAGGCTCTACCTCGGGACGAAGCAGGCGCTTCAGATTTACGGGGATTGAGGGCTTCGACCCGCGCGTTCGTGATCGGGTGGCCCGGGGCGGCACCGCCGGCCGCGGCTCGGCCCCGGGGCGAAAAAAAACCCCCGCCCGTTGAGGGGCGGGGGTTTCGTGATCTTGCGAAGAGGGGGGTCTACTTCCCGTCCTTCTTCTTGGCCTTCACCTTGCCGAGGCACTTCGTGGGGTCCTTGTCGAACTCCTTCTTGCAGTCGTCGCAGCAGAACGCCACGGTCACCGTGGCGGAGGCGTCCTTCACGTCCTTGCCGGCCACGGGGCACTTCTCGTTCGGGAGCTTGTCGATCTTGCCGAGGTAGGCGCCGGGGTCCTTCTCGCACTTGCCCTTGCAGTTGTTGCAGCAGAACTTGATGGTGACGTCGCTGGTGCAGTCCGCCTTCACGGCCTTGCCTTCGACGGGGCACTTGTCGTTGAGGGCGTCGCCGGGCTTCTCGGTGGCCGAAACCACCGCCAGGCCGACGGCCATGGCGAACGCGGCGGTCAGCGCCGCCACCCACGCGCGATTCTTCGTGCTCATGCCGGGGTCACCTCCAAAAAAGATTTCATCTCCGATGTATCGGCGGGTACGCCCCGCCGGCTGCAGGCTATTTACCCTTACGAGCCCCATCGGCGACATTCACCCAAATAGAACGCGCGGGGAGGGGGCGGAGTCTCACAGGGGGCGCTCGTAAAGCCGGTAGGTCTTGTACGGGCGCCCTCCCATCTGCCGGATGGGGCGGTTCATGAGGTCGTTCACCTCGAGGATCCACGACATCTCCGCGGCCTTGTAGCCGCGGGCCATGCCCTCGTCCATGAATTTCTGGTAGAAGAGGGTCCCGAGGCCGCTCCGGTGGTACTCGCGCCGTACGCCCAGGGCCACGACGCGGAAGGTGGGGATCTTCCGGAGATTGCGCTTCAGGAAGTAGAACCAGCCGAAGGGGAGCAGGGACCCCTTGCAGCGCTTCAGGGCGTGGTTGATATCCGGGAGGGCAAAGGCGAAACCCACGGGCCGGCCCTTCACCTCCGCAATGTAGGCGAACTCGGGGAGGAGGATCGCCTTCATCTCCGCGGCCGTGAAGTCGATCTCGGCCTGGGTGGCGGGGACGAAGCCCCAGTTCTTCTCCCACGCGTCGTTGTAGATGTCCTGGATGATCGCGAGTTCATCCTTGAAGCGGGAAAGGTCCACGTTGCGGATCGTCACCTCGGCCCGCTCCGCCACGGCGGCGGCGACCCGGTCGATCCTGCCCTTCACGACGTCCGTGTGGAGGATCAGGTAGGCCCAGAGGTCCATCGCCTTCCTGAAGCCCGCCTGCTCCACAAGCGCCGGGTAGTAGCGCGGGTTGTAGGTCATGAGCACGAAGGGCGACCACTTGAAGCCGTCCACCAGGAGCCCGCAGGGGTCGCCGAGGGACGGATTCGCGGGGCCCAGCATCCGCGTCATGCCGCGCTCCCGGAGCCACGCGCCCGCGGTGTCGAAGAGGGCGCCCGAGACCTCCGGGTCGTTCTCGCTCTCGAAATAACCCCACCAGCCGGTCTTTTCGTGGTGAAACTCGTTGTGCGCGCGGTTGAGGATCGCGGAGACCCGGCCGGCGACGCGGCCGTCCTTCTCCGCCAGCCAGTGGGCCGCCTCGGCGTGCTGGTAGAAGGGGTTCCGCCGCGGGTCCATCATCTTCTTCTCGGAGCCGATCAGCGGGGGCACCCAGCAGGTGTCGTCCTTGTAGAGCCGGAAGGGGAGGCGGATGAACGTGTCGAGCTGCTTCGCGGTCGCGACCGGGACGAGGGTGACGGGCATAGGCCTCAGGCCCCGAACTATCCCTGGATGACGCCGAGCTTCTTACCGATCCGGGCCATGATCTCGATGACCCGGTCGAGCTCCTCGTCGGTGTGAGTGGCCATGTAGCTCGTGCGGATCAGGCACATGTCGGCCGGGACGGCCGGGGAGATGATGGGGTTGACGAACACGCCCGCCTCGAAGAGCTCCTTCCAGAACACGAGCGTCTTCTCGAACTCGCCGATGATGAGGGGCACCACGGGGGACTCGGTGCGCCCGATGTTGAAGCCCAGGTCGCGGTAGGCCGACTGCATCTTGCGCACGTTCTTCCAGAGCTTCTCGCGGTGCTGCGGCTCCTGCTCCATGATGTCGAGCGCCGCCAGCACGGTGGCCACGCTCGCCGGGGGCATCGAGGCGGAGAAGATGAGCGGGCGGGAAGTGTGCTTGATGAAGTCGATGACCTCGCCGGGGCCGGCGATGAAGCCGCCCAGCGACGCGAAGGACTTGGAGAAGGTCCCCATGATGAGGTCCGTCTCCTTCTCCACGCCGAAGTGCTCGGCGGCGCCCCGGCCGTTGGGGCCCATGTAGCCGATCCCGTGGGCGTCGTCGAGCAGCAGGCGGAAGCCGTACTTCTTCTTGAGCCGCACGATCGGGGGGAGGGCGCCCAGGTCGCCCTCCATCGAGAAGACCCCCTCGGTGATGACCAGGACCGAGCCGTCCGCCTCCTCCACGTCCGGCGAGTTCAGCACGCGCTCGAGGTCCTCCATGTCGTTGTGCTTGAACTTGATCGTGTCGCCGAAGGCCAGGCGGCATCCGTCGATGATCGACGCGTGGTTCATCCGGTCGCAGAGGATGACGTCATCCTTGCCTACGAGGACGGAGATGGTGCCCAGGTTGGTCTGGAAGCCGGTGGAGAAGAGGAGGGTCTTCTCCTTGCGGACGAATTTGGCGAGGCGGTGCTCCAGCTCCTCGTGGATGTCGAGCGTTCCGTTGAGGAAGCGCGAGCCCGTGCAGCCCGAGCCGTACTTGTCCACGGCCTTCTTGGCGGCCTCCTTGACCTTGGGGTGCGTCGTGAGCCCGAGGTAGTTGTTGGAGCCGATCATGATCATCTTCTTGCCCTTGATCATGACCTCGGCGTCGGCGCCGGACTCGATCGCCTTGAAGTACGGGTAGAAGCCCTTGGCCTCGGCGTCCTTGTGCCGGGTGTAGTTGCGGCACTTCTGGAAGAGGTCGTTGCGCGGCGTGGCCATGGGGAGCCGATTCTACCGCGCCCCGGGCAGAATGCAAGCGGCCTGTGGTACACTCCAGCCCGTGAGCGAGCATTCGGAGACCTTCGTCGGGCGCGCCCGGGGCTGGTTCCGGACGGGAAGGGACTTCGTCAACCGCGATCTCTGGACCGCCCTCCCCGAGCGCAAGGGCGCGCGCGCCCTCTACCGGCTCCTCCGCATGGGCGTCCTCACCGTCGAGGGCTTCGTCCGCAGCGAGGTCTTCACCCTCTCGGCCGCGCTCACCTACCAGGTGGTCTTCGCCATGGTCCCGCTCCTGGCGGTGATGCTGGCCGCTTTCCGGGGGTTCGGGGGGCTCTCGGGGACGGGGATGGGCGATACCCTGAAGAACTTCCTTCTCAGGTACATGGCCCCCCAGCAGGGAGACGACTTCGTCAAGCAGCTCAACGATTTCATCGAGAACGTCAACGCCGCGGCGATCGGCGTGGCCGGCTTCCTGGTCCTGCTCTACACGTCGCTCTCCCTGCTCAACACGATCGAGGGGGCCTTCAACAAGATCTACGGGCTCAAGTCCCATCGCTCGCTCATGAGGCGCTTCACCGTCTACTGGATGCTCCTCACGCTGAGCCCGATCCTCATCGCGGCCTCGCTCACGATGACCACCTTCGTGCAGAGCAACATGGCCTACACCTGGCTCACGGAGAGCGTGCCCTACTTCGGAAAGTTCAGCCTCTTCATCGCGCCCTACATCTTCGCGTGGATCGCGTTCACCGCCTTCTACACTATCATGCCCAACACGCGGGTGGACTTCCGGGCGGCCCTCGTCGGGGCGCTGGTGTCGGGCACGATCTGGGAGGCGATGAAGACGGGCTACGTCTGGTACAACACGCAGGTCGTCTCGACGTCGAAATTCTACGGCTCCCTCGGCTCGATCCCCATCTTCCTCCTCTGGGTCTACCTGAGCTGGGTGATCGTCCTCTTCGGCGCGGAGGTCGCCTTCGCCGTCCAGCACGTGGGGACCTACGTGCGCGAGATCGGCGGGGCCCACATCAGCACCGCCGACCGCGAGCGGCTCGCCCTGGTCATCTGCGTCCAGACGGTGCGCGCCTTCGAGAAGGGCGAGGCGCCGCCCACCGCGGAGGGCGTGGCCGCCGCCCTCAACGCCCCCGTGCGCGTCGTCCACGAGATCACCTACCAGCTCGTCGCCAAGGGGGTGCTGCGGGAGGTCGTGATCCGCGACCGCAAGGACCCCGGCCTCGTCCCGGGGCAGGACCCCT
>JAHFOZ010000373.1:1060-5418 GCA_023261405.1 Planctomycetota bacterium | reverse complement strand
AAGCCCAGCAAGGCGGCCAGCGCCGCGCCGAGCGCGACCGCGCCCGCCCCCTTCCCCGCCGCCCGCCGACGCCCCTCGATCGCCGGATGGCCATGGAGTTCCAGGAGCCCGAGGCAGGCCCAGAAGAGAAGCATGTGCGAGGCGTGTAGGGTGAGGGAGTTGAAGAGCCCCGACACGAGGAACGCGGCCGCGCCGCCCCCGAGGCCCGCGACGAGCCCCGCGGATTCGGGATCAGGCGCGCGGGTCGCATAGTAGATCCACAGCCGCGCCGCGACGTAGGTCACGAGGAGGAGCGCCAGGAATCCCGGCACGCCCGAATCGGCGGCGGTCTGGACCCAGCTGGAGTGGGCGTCCTCGACGTCGGTGTGCTTCCCGCCCTTCAGGTCAAAGGAGTCCTTCGCCTCCCGCCAGGTCCGGTGCGGGGGGTAGCGCAGCGCGAAGTTCCCGGCCCCGCCCCCGAGCCAGGGTCGCTCCGCGAGGATGGCCCATCCGCCCCGCCAGAACTCCGTGCGCACCGAAGCCGTCAGGCCCCGTTCGAAGGAGGAGTGCTTCTTCCATTGGACGGTCAGCGGCACGGCCACGAGGACGAGCAGGAGACCGGCCGCGGCGGCGGCGCCGGAGCGGACGCGCTTCTTCCACAGCGCCCCTGCCATGAGGCCCAGCCCGGCGGCCGCCCCCACGAGCCCCGCGCGCGACTCGGTGAGGAAGAGGAGAGCCAGGGTGGCGAGCGCGGCGGCCCCGGCGAGTCCCCGCTTCCAGGCGGCGGCCCGGAGGAGCGCGAACGCCGCCGCGGGCGGCAGCATCATGGCCGCGAGCGTCCCCGAGTAGTTCGTGTTCCCCTCGGTCGAGACCGGCGCCGAATCCGAGAGCCGCTGGGCGATGCCGATCGCCGCGAACGCGAGGATCGCCGCCGCGAGCACCCACGCGCCCTGGCCGGCCACGAAGCCTCGCGGGAGCAGCCCGCTCCGGGCATAGGCGTAGACCGCGATCCCCGCGCCGAGGACGAGGATCGGCGCGGCGCCCTCCCACGGATTGAGCGCGACGATGAGGGAGGCCGCCTGGACCCCGAGCAGGAGCAGCCCGGCCGTCACGAGGGGGGCCCGCACGAGGAGCCGTTCGCGCCGTCGGAATGCGGTCAGTGCGAGGTGGCCCAGCAGGAGAGCCGCGAGGGCGAGGATCGCGGGGAGCCGGACGCCGTCGCCCCCGGAATCCCCCCCGGCGAAGAGCGGTGCGAGCAGGGCCGCGCTGAAGACGACGGCCCCGAAGCGGTTCATGACGAGGGCAGCCAGACGCGGACGGTGGCCCCTTTCCCCGGCAGGCTCTCCATGGAGATCTCCCCGCCGTGGGCCAGGACGATCTTGCGGGCGATGGCAAGTCCCATCCCGGTCCCCTGCGGCTTGGTGGTGAAGAACGGATCGAACACGCGGGGGAGATCCCCGCCGCTCACGCCGCAACCGTCGTCCGCGACTTCCACCAGGATCCCCTCGCGGGCCTGGGAGCCCGGCCCCCGGGACGGGAAGCAGCGGACGACGATCCTCCCGGGCTTCACGTCGCGGGAGCACGCCTCGATGGCGTTCAGCCCCAGGTTGAGGAAGACCTGCTTCAGCTTGTCGGCCTCGCCGGCGACCAGGAAGGGGCCGGAGATCTCGCGGAAGATCTCCACCTGCCGGTCGAGCCGGGCTTCGAGGACCGCGATCGTCTCGCGAAGAAGCTCCGAGAGGTCGAGGAGTCCGCGCTCGAGGGGCCGGTCGCTGGCGTACTCCAGGAACTCGCTGATGATGTTGTCCAGTCGATCGCTCTCGCGGATGACCACCTGAAGGAGCTGACGGTCCTCGTCCTTCGCGAACGTGCTCGTGCCGAGCTCCTGGGCGGCCCCCCGGATGGAGGCGAGGGGATTGCGGATCTCGTGCGCCATCCCGGCGCTCATCTCGAGGAGCACCTTGAACCGCTCGGCGCGGCGGGTCATCTCCTCCATCTGCATGCGGAGGGACTGGTCGTTGAGGATGACGACCACGCCGCGCAAGGGTCCCCCGCCGGCCTCGAGGAGGCGGGAGATCGCCACGCCCAGCAGGGAGCCGTTGAGCCGGACCTCCTGCTGGACGCGGTCCTCCCCGCGGAGGGAGCGTTGGACGAGTTCCGCGAGGGCGCGCGGCAGCACCGCATCCGCCTGCCTCCCCCGGGCGCCCTCCGGGTCGCGGATGCCCAGGAGCCGCGCGGCCTGGCTGTTGATGAACTGGATGCCCCCGAAATGGTCCGCGGCAAGGACTCCTCCGGCCATGTTCTCGAGAATCTCGTCGTTGAGGATGCGCACGCGGTGGACCTCCGCCGTGAGGCGCCCGGAGAGAAGGGCCACGAGGTGGAGGGCGAGCGCAAAGAAGAAAAGGAACGGGAGAAGGAACCGCAGACCCGAGAAGTGGGTGCCGATGAGTTCCGGGTCCACGAACGGGAGGCGGAGTTCGTAATCGGGATGGCCGGCCAGGAAGTAGACGGTGGAGATGATCGCCAGGAGGATGGAGGCGAGGGAGGCCATGGCCACGGCCATGCGGAATCCCAGGACCATGGCGGCGGCGATGACGTTGGCGAAGAAGAAGATCGCGAACAGCCGGTCGATCCCGCTGATGTAGACCAGGGCGCCCACGAGGACCACGTCCAGGACGATCTGGACGATCGCCAGGATCCGGAGCCTCACGCCGGCGCGCGCCGCGACGAGGTAAGCGAGGTTGAACAGGCAGGCGGCCAGGAGGACGTAGTAGGGCGGGACGGAGGCGGCGTCCCGGGGGCGGGAGAGGAGCGCCACGAGGATGCCCACGACCGCCACCGCCAAGCGGCCGAACATCAGCCATTTGAGCCTGAGCTCCAGCTGCTGCTCCGCCCGCGCCGTGGCGCGCGCCGCGACGCCCGCCACGCTTAACCGGCGAAGTGCTGCTGGATCTTGATGATGGGCAGGAAGATCGAGAGCACGATGAAGCCCACGATGACGCCCATGGTCGCGATCAGCAGCGGTTCGATGAGGGAGGTGAGCGCCTTGACGGTGGCGCGCACCTCGGCGTCATAGAACTCCGAGATCTTCATGAGGAGCTTCTCGAGGGCGCCCGTCTTCTCGCCGATCGAGATCATCCGGGTGACCATGGGCGGGAAGACCTTCGTGGCGGCGAGCGGATCGCCGAGGGTCTCGCCCTTGGACACGGCGTCCTTGGCCTTGAGCACCGCTTCCTCGATCCAGATGTTCCCCGCCGTGGACGCCACGATGTCGAGGGCGCCAAGCATGGGGACGCCCGACTGGATGAGGGTCGCGAAGGTGCGGGAGAACCGGGAGATGGCGACCCTCCGGAAGAGCGGGCCGAAGACGGGCATATGGAGGAGGAACCAGTGGAATTGCTTGCGTCCGGGTTTCGTGCGGATGTACATGATGAACGCGACCACGAGCGCGATGACTGCGAGGGTGAACAGGATGAAGTGCTCCCGGAGGATCAGGCTGATCATCAGGAGGATCTCGGTGGGCAGGGGAAGATCCTTCATCCCCAGCTGCTCGAAGATGATCTGGAACTTGGGCACGATCCCCACGACGAGCCCGATCGTGATCGCGAGGATGAGGCACAGCGAGATGACCGGGTAGGTCATGGCGGCCTTGATCTCGCGCTTCAACTCCTCGATGGACTCCATGTAATCGGCCAGGCGGGAAAGGATCACGTCGAGCTGGCCCGACGCCTCGCCCGCCTTGATCATGTTTACGAAGATCCGGGTGAAGAGCCTGGGGTGCTCGCTCAGGGCGGTGGAGAAGTCGCTGCCGGCCCGGACGCGCTCGATCACCTTGTCGAGCACGTTCTTGAACCCCGGGTCGGACGCCTGCTCGTGCAGGATCTCCAGGGACTCGAGCAGCGGGATGCCCGCGCTGATCATGGTGGAGAGCTGCCGGGTCATGACCGCGATGTCCTTGGTCCCGACGTGGGGGCGGGCGGCGCCGAAGAGGCCGGCCTTCTTCCCGCCCTTCTGCTCGTTCAGGGTGTTGACGGTGAGGTTCTTTTTCTTGAGCTCCGCCTGGGCTGCACTCCGGTCGGAGGCCTTGATGACCCCTTCGACCTTTTTCCCGTCGGCCGCCTTCGCGGCATAAGCAAATGAAGGCATGCGACCCTCCTCGACCTCTGACCTGATGAGTGTAGCGCGCGAAGGGCGGAATGTAAACGGTTAGCCGGCGGGGGAATGGGGGGGGAGGGTTAATCGTCGGCCATGGTCATTCGGAGGATCTCCTCGAGGGTGGTCCGGCCGCGCATGGCATTGAGGAGGCCGCAGCGGCGGAGCGTGAGCATGCCTTTCTTCCCCGTGGCGAACTTCTTGAGATCCATCGCCGAGCGGCGCTC
>JAHFOZ010000373.1:0-1050 GCA_023261405.1 Planctomycetota bacterium | reverse complement strand
ATGGCTTCCAGAATCGCGAAACGGCCGCGGTACCCGTTGGTGCACAGCGTGCAGCCGACCGCCTTCCAGAGCTTGAGGGTGGGCCGGTCCTCCTCCTTGAACCCCTCCTTCAGCAGGTCTTCCCAGAGGGGCACCTTGTCCAGCGGCTGCTTGCACCGGTCGCAGAGCTTGCGGCAGAGCCTTTGCGCCGCCACGACGATGGTGGAGGAGGCCACCATGAAGGGGTCGATGCCCATGTCCACGAGCCGCGTGATCGAACTGGGGGCGTCGTTGGTGTGCAGGGTCGAGAAGACGAGGTGCCCGGTCACGGCGGCCTTCACGGCGATGTCCGCCGTCTCGAAATCGCGGATCTCGCCGATCATGATGGTGTCCGGGTCCTGCCGCAGGAGGCTCCGGAGGGCCCCCGCGAAGGTGAGGCCCCGCTTCACGTTCACGGGCACCTGGATGACCCCCTCGAGCTGGTACTCCACCGGGTCCTCGACCGTGCAGACGTTCTCCTCCGGGTTGAGCACCTCGCGCAGCGAGGCGTACAGGGTGGTGGACTTGCCGCTGCCGGTGGGGCCCGTGACGAGGAGGAGCCCGTAGGAGGCGGCGAGCGCGTTCCGGAACAGCTGTTCAGCGCTGGGCTCGAAGCCCAGCTTGTCGATGCCGACGTTCAGCGCGGCCGAGTCCAGGATCCTGAGGACCGCCTTCTCCCCGTGGATGGTCGGAAGGATGGAGACCCGGAAATCCACCTGCCGCCCCTCGTACTTCACCTGGAACTTCCCGTCCTGGGGGACGCGGCGCTCGGCGATGTCGAGGCTGGAGATGATCTTGATGCGGGAGACGATCGAATTCGCCATGGACTTGGGGGGCGCCTTCTGCTCCCGGAGCACCCCGTCCTGGCGGAAGCGCACGCGGACGGTCCTCTCGAACGGCTCGATGTGGATGTCGCTCGCCTTTTCCTTGAGCGCCTGGGTGACGAGCATGTTGACGAGCTTGATGACCGGCGACTCCTCGTTGTCCTTGATGGCGGAGAGGTCGATCTGCTCGTCCGCCCGCTCCTCCTTC
>JAHFOZ010000372.1:2392-5422 GCA_023261405.1 Planctomycetota bacterium | reverse complement strand
GTTCGTCGCGGTGATCGGCTCCTCGCTCTTGGGGCCGATGGGATGGTACGCCGTCCAGAAGTACTCGCGAAGCATCTGCTCGTGGTCGCCGTAGAGCGTCAGGTCCGGCCGCTCGGCCATGCCGCCGAAGGCGTGCGGCTGGAACGGCGACGGTTCCCACCCGTGAGCGTAGTCGAGCAGGAAGGCCACCGGCGTGAAGGGCGTGCCGCGGTCGCGGCCTGGCGCGGCGCTGACGCGGAGGAAGCGGTCCACGAGCTTCCCCTTGGGGGAGAGCTGGACCTCCTTCAGGCCCGCCGCCCCCGTGCCTCCCGGCTTCCACCACTCGTCGAAGCCCTGCTCGTGGTAGAACATCGACACGCCCGACATGTACTGGGACCAGAGGTCCATCTTGTACCAGGTCATCCCGGCGCCCGCGAACACGTTGTAGTAGTTGTCCATGATGTTCCGCGGCCGCGTGAAGCTCTGCGCGTCGCTGAAGATTGTCGAGGCGTCCCCGAAGTTGCAAGACCGGTAGGTCGCCGTGAGGCCGCCGTTCTGGCGCGCCGCGCCCCGCAGGAACGCCATCCGGAGCGGGAGGAGGCCTGCCGTGATCGACGAGGACTCGTAGCCCACCGTCCGCGCGCCCCAGAGGTAGGCGATCGGAGCGAAGGCCGTCATGCCGACTGATTCGCAGGGGATCACCTCGCGGTAGGCGTCCGGCCACTCCTCGCCGAAGACCTTCCGGTGCTTCGCGGCGTTCGCGGCTATGTGAACCTCCGTGAACGCGGCGACGAGCTCGCGCCGGGTCTTGGCCCCTGCCACGGCCGCCTGCAGCGCCTTCGGATCGATGCTGTAGTAGCCGGGATTCTCGCCCGAGATGTTCCCCACGTACCGCTCGCGGAGCCGCTGGAACTGCTCCTTCGCGGCGGGCGTGAGTTCGCGCGCGTTGAAGTAGTTCATCATGAGCGCCCAGGGGCGCTCCGGGTTCGCGTCGAGCCAGCGCACGAAGTCGGCCGCCATCTTCTTCTGCTTCGCGTCCGCGGCGTCGGTCTCCAGGATGTGCGGGCCGGCGCCGTGGAAGGTCGGGACGATACGCGGGTCGGAGAAGATCGGGACGTCAGAGCGGCCCGCGTACAGCTTCTCGAACTCCTTGCGCACGTCGTCGTCGCGCAAGTGGTAGGGCACCGGCACGCGCTTCGGGTCGTCGGAGGCCCACGCGACATCGCCCATGTTCCAGAGATAGAGAAACCCTTTGTCCCGGAAGGTCCGCGGGGTCCAGGCGGCCGGCGGTTGGACGGGGGCCGTCTTCCGGGCAAGCGGCTCCAGCGTGGGATCGATCCCCTTCGCGAGGCGCTCCGCCGTGGGATGGCGCGGCCGCTCCTTGATGAGCGGCCGGTAGGCGGCGTCGGTCGTCAGGACGAGGCAGTCCACCTGCCGGCACTCCTTCTCGGCGAAGGCGGAGCGCAGCTCGAGGCGGACTTTTCCGCGGGGCAGCTCGACGGGATGGCCCTCCCAGGCGAAGGCCCAGTTCCAGTAGAGCTTGAGCTCGTTGTCCTCCTCGACCATCGGGACCGTGCCGTAGGTCAGGACCGTCTCCCCGAGCTTCACCTGGAAGCGGCTCGTCGCGCCGCGGTTGTCGCGGTAGCGCACCCAGCAGCGGTACGCGCCGGCGGCGGGGACCTCGATCTCGAGCGACGCGACGGCCTTGTCGTCGCCCGGCCCACAGGCGATGGACATGAAGTTGCTCTCGCCGCCCTGGGTCCACTCGGCCGCCCAGCCGGGGCCCGAGATGCCCCAGGCCCCGTCGGTCTTCGGGTTCGGCCCGCCCGGCCAGCAGTAGCCCTTGACGCCCGTGAGGTGCTCGGCCTCGATCCAGACCGACTCCTGCGCCGCGAGGATCCCGGCCGCGCCGAGCCAGAGGGGGAACGCGATGAGAAGAGTCCGCATGGCTTGTCCTCCAGCTCTATGAACGGTGCGCGCCGCGCTTCCGTCGTGACTCCAGCCTCAACCGCCCGGATCGTAGTGGCACAGGCTATACTTCAAACCGGTGGGCAAGCCGATCGTCTACTGCGAGGGCTGCGGCGCGAGCCTGCGGGAGGAGGACTTCGCCTCAGCGAAGGCAGGGACGCACAAGGACCGCAACTACTGCAAGCGCTGCCTGCCCGCGGGCGGCCTCCTCCGCATGCCGCCGCCGGCGACGCCCCCCGCCACCGTCCGCGCCCAGGCCCCGCCGCCTCCCGCCCGCGACTCGCGCACCCCGCTCCTCGCCGGGGGCGCCCTCGCGATCGCCGCCTTCGTGGTCCTCATCGTCATCCTGTCCACGCGCGGGGGCTCCGCGCCCGCCCCCGCCCCGCCCCCCGTCGAGGCCCGCGACCCGCAGCTCGAGACGCTCAAGCGCCTCGAGGCCTTCGCCTCCTCGTCCGCCGACCCGGACGCGATCCTCCTGCGCTGCGAGGAGGCGCGCCGCGCGTTCCGCGGCACGCCGCACGAACCGCGCGCCACGGTCATCGCGGAGAAGGCGCACGAGCTCAAGGTCTCCCGCAACCGGCAGAGCCAGGTCGACGCCTTCTTCCGGAACGTCCGCGGCGTCCGCGAGCGCGACGCCGACTTCGCCCGGCGCGCCGAGTTCCTCGACATGTGCGAGGCCGCGCTCAAGATCGCCGGCCTGAGCCGCGCGGAGGTCGAGGCCGCCCGCGACGACTATCTCCGGGAGTTCGAGGCTCGGGGGAGCGCCGCCTTCGGGAAAGTCCGGGAGGAAGCTGAGGCCCTCGCCGCGGCGAACCGCTACGACGAGGCGCTGGCGGGGCTCGAGGCCTTCCCCGCGACGCTCCGCGCCTCCAAGTCCGCCGCGGGCCTTGAGCCGCTGCGCACCGACCTCGGGCGCCGCAAGGAAGAGGCCGCCCGCGCCTCCCGCACCTGGGTCGAGCGCTTCCGGACTGCCGGCGACTTCATCGGGACCGGGCTCAGCGCCTACCCGAAGGCCAAGCCGATCTACCTCGAGACGATCAAGACCCTCCCGCCGGACCCCCCGGCCGACGCGACCCGGAACCT
>JAHFOZ010000372.1:0-2382 GCA_023261405.1 Planctomycetota bacterium | reverse complement strand
ACAACCTGGCCTGCATCTACGGGGTGGAGTGCGCGACCCTCCAGGGCGACGCCCGCAAGGCCGCCGCGGACGAGGCCTTCAAGTACCTGGAGTGGGCGCTGCGGGTCGGCTACGGGAAGCGGACCTGCTCCTGCCACAAGGGCGGCGGCTTCGAGCACATCTCCAAGGACTCCGACCTCGACCCGGTCCGGACCGACCCGCGCCTCGCCGAGCTGGTGAAGAAGCACGGGGGGGGAGTGACGAAATGAAACGCCTGCTGTTCTTCGTCCTGCTGGCGTTCGGTGGCGGGCCGGCCCGCCCTGAGGAACCGGCCAGGCTCGCGGCCGCGTCCCCGGACGGCGTTCGCGACATCGGCAGCCGTCTGGAGCTGCTGGTCGATCGCTACCTCATCGACCGCCTGACGGAGACGCAGCTCAAGTTGCATGAGCCGCAGCTTGCGCCGGCGATGACCGAACCCGCCGACAACCTTGAGTACGGCACCGTGATCAAGGACGGCGACCTGTTCCGTCTCTACACGCGGGACGGACGCCGTGCGAAGTTCGATGGCGATCAACCGGAAGTCACCCGCTACTGCGAAAGCCGGGATGGCATCCGCTGGACGAAGCCCAGACTCGGCTTGCACGAGATCGATGGAAACAAGGAGAACAACGTCATCCTGCACGAGCCGCCGTTCTGTCACAACTTCTCGCCGCTGCTCGACACCCGCCCCGGCGCGCCGGCCGGCGAGCGATTCAAGGCACTGGCCGGGACGGTGAAGACAGGGCTGGTCGCCTTCGTCTCGGGGGACGGGATCCATTGGCGAAAGCTGCGGCCTGAGCCGGTCATCACCTATACGAAGGAGTATGCGTTCGACTCGCAGAACGTCTCGTTCTGGTCCGCGAGCGAGCAGTGTTACGTCTGCTACTTCCGGCATTTCCTCGACAAGAAACTCCGCTCCGTCTGCCGCACGACGTCGAAGGATTTTGTGGTCTGGACCGAGCTCGTCGCACTCAAGCCGAACTTTCCAGGCGAGCACCTCTACACGACGCTGACGCATCCCTACTTCCGCGCGCCGCACCTCTACGTCGCGCTGCCGACGCGGTTTCATCCGGGACGCGGCGAAAGCACCGACATCCTCTTCATGACGGCCCGCGGAGACGCTCCCTACGACCGCACGTTTCGCGAAGCGTTCATCCGCCCGGGTCTCGATCCGGAACGGTGGGGCAACCGCTCGAACTACGCGGCGCTGAATGTCGTCCCCACCGGCCCGACCGAGATGTCGATCTACACGACGCCGTTCCGCCGCTTCGTGCTCCGCACCGACGGTTTTTCATCCGTCCACGCCGGGGCCGACGCCGGCGAAATGCTGACGCACCCGTTGCGATTCTCGGGCAAGGAACTGATCCTCAACTACGCCACGAGCGCCGGAGGCAGCCTGCGGGTCGAAGCTCAGGACGCCGAGGGCAAGCCGCTCCCCGGCTTCACGCTGGCCGATTGCCGCAGCCTGGTCGGCGACGCGATCGAACACAAGGTGACCTGGGCGAAGGGGAGTGACCTGTCGTCGCTCTCAGGCCGGACGCTGCGTTTCCGGTTTGCGATGCAAGAGGCCGATTTATTCGCGATCCAGTTCCGGGCAGGACCGTAATGGCCCGGTCCTGAAGGCGGGATCTTCGACATGATCCGCGCCCCTGCCTCACCTTCAACCTGACCTGCATCTACGGGGTGCAGTGCGCGACCCTCAAGGACGACGCCCGCAAGGCCGCCGCGGACGAGGCTTCAAGTACCTCACTGATCGGGGACGCAGGACATCCACAAACAGCAGTGAACGACGTATGGACTGGAGGTGGCAGCGTTCAGGCAATTCGTGATTCCGGGGAGCCTCCTCATTCTCCTTCTCGCGACCTTGGGGGCTTGCTCCCAGATTCAACCGAAGGACTGGTGGTTTTTCGTGAACGATGGAAAGGAAGCCTTCGCGATAAGGCAGGACGGCGGGGCAAGGCAGAATGTTGATCACCCCATCGGAACGCCTGGCAAGCCCCTCCACCCCCATGCTCATGGTTACCTTGCAAGTGTCTTGTCCCCGGATAAGCAGCGGATCATCTACGTCGAGAGCGATGGCGACACCGAGATATTCTCAGCGGAGGCAGACGGGAAGAACTCTCGGAAGCTGACGCACAATGAATGCGACGACGGTTATCCTTCCTGGTTCCCCGACAGCAAGAAGATCGCGTTTGCATCCTCGAGATCAGGAAAGTATCAGGTCTACGTCATGAACGCCGATGGTTCCGACGTCACTCAACTCACCGACGGCCCGGAGGGTGCGTGGAGTCCTTGCGTTTCGACGGACGGCAGGGTCGCCTATGTTACGGGGGATACCGGAAGCAAGCTCGTGCTACGAGGTGG